>NZ_JAXOJH010000018.1:0-54456 GCF_036663655.1 Sphingomonas flavida | reverse complement strand
ATCGCTGGCCGGATGGATCGAGGACTACAACGACAACCACCCCCATTCAGGGCTCAAAATGCGTTCACCGCGCGAACATCGCGCACTGGTTTCTGCAACCGCTTGAATCCGTCCGGTGAAACGGGGGTCAGATCAAATCCGCGAGACCCTTTTCGGACGATCTGGTATGGTTTTCGGGAAGCAGGTCATAGCCAACCCGGCGCCCGGCAAGGATGCTGCAAGGTCGATCAGTGCGGCATGATGACTTGAAATCTGGACAGGCAGGGGCACGAATATCGTGCCAATCCGTTCAGGTGACGACAAGCTTGTCGCCCGGGGCGGCAGCGCTTGCACGCTACCGCCCCGGGCTTGCAGTCAAGGGTCAATGTCACTTCTCAGAACTTCGCGCTGATCCGAGCGTAGGTGAACCGATCCGACAGATTCAGACCCGCGCAGCTCAGACAGTTGGGCGCATTCGTCGCCAGCACGTTATTCATCCCCAGGCTCAACGTGAAATTCCGGTTGGCGAAGGGCAGGTTCCAGCCGATCTGCGCATCCAGATACGTCACGGCAGGCACGTTGGAATTGTTGAACCCCGGTTCTCGCGCGCTGCCCAAATACCGGGCGATGACCGCGACGGAGTAATCTCGGCTCTTCCAGTCCAGCGTCGCCAGGCCCTTGATCCGCGAATAAACCGTGCCGCCCTGCTGCGTGCCCTGAAGCTCGGTCTTTTCCGTACCGGTCGCCGTCGGCAGCGTGACCGAATATTCCAACAGGTAATTGGCCAACGCCGTCAATCCGATGGTGCCTGAACCAATCTGTGGCGAACGGTAATTAAGCGTCAGGTCAATGCCAGCGCTCTTGAGCGACGAGATGTTCTGCAACAGGCCGCGAATTTGCGTCACCTGTCCACTGGCCGAGCGCGTGACGCTGGCGCAACTGACGGGATCGTTGATGTTAGCGCAATTCGCCAGCAGCACATCCGCACCGACTGAGGCAATCGCGTCATCTACGCGAATCGTGTAATAATCGACCTCGACGCTGAAACGGCTCGCAAGCCCCGAAGAGATCATGAAGCCGGGGCTGTAGACGCCGCCGAAAATCCAGCTCTCCGACGTTTCCGCCCGCAAATTCCTGTTGCCGCCGGTCAACACCGGCAACGTCGTATCGCTTTGAATATACGATCCGTTTGCAGGCACCCCGCGGGAAATGCAATTCCGCCGAACAGTTTCCGAAACCCCGCTATGGTTGAAATCCGAGCACGGATCGACCGCACCGCCGTCGAACCGGGACGGCGTGCCGAACAATTCGCCGATGCTCGGCGCGCGGAACCCCTGCGCCCATGTGCCGCGCAGCCGCAGGTCGTTGAACGGTTTCCAGTTCAGCCCGGCCTTCATCACGGTCTTCGCGCCGCTGGTCGAATAGTCCGAACGGCGGGCCGCGAAGGATCCTTCGAGCAGGCGCAGCATTGGCAGATCCTTGAACAAGGTCGCATTCAGCTCGCCATATAGTTCGTGCACCGTGAAGCGCCCGGCGGAGGGCTGTGCGGGAATGTCCGAACCGAGGCCCGCCGCCACAATCGGATCGGGCGTGAATGACCCGGTCTGCTCGCGAAATTCGTAACCGGCAGCGACGCTGACGTCGCCCGCAGGCAGCCGGAACAGCGGGCCGCTGATGTTGAGGGTCGCATCGGTCATCGTCTGGTCGCTGCGATCGCGCTGCGTAAACGCAACGTAATCGAGCATCGCCTGCGTGATCGTGCCTTCACCGCCGAAGAGGTTGAGCGGCACGCAACTGCCGGTGCACGCGCTGATCGGCCCGACCGCGCGGGCGAGATTCGCGGCATTCACGTTTCCGTGTGCCACCTGCTTCGCGTTGTTCTCGGAATAGACGCCGTTGACATCCCAATACCACGTGCCCGGGCCGAACTCGAACTGCCCGTCAAGCGTGGCGCCCATATACATGGTGTTGACGGTCTGCCGGTAATTGCGTGGGCCGTTCTCCGTGAAGCGGCGAGCTACGCGCTGGTAATTGGCGGGGCTGCCGTTCGTCCCAGCATTCAACGTTATGCCGAACGGATTGTAGGGGTTGGTCGCGTCGATCGACACGGTGTCGAGCAGATTGCCGTTGCCCGCATCGGGACCGAGTATGACCGGCAGCGGCGCGGCCTGATTTTCCGACGTGCGGCGGTTGTAGATCACCTTCCCCAACAGCCTCACCGAATTTCCGAGATCGGCTGAGAAATTGACAAACGCGCCGATCCGCTCCTGCGGTGTCAGGACGTAGTTCGGTGGCACGTAATTATAGCGGTCGGAATTCGTGAATGCCTTGAAATCGCTGTTCGCACCGGTCGGGTCGGCGGGGTCGAAGCGCGGCGACGCGATAGGATTGCTCTTCAGCGTCAGCGCCAGCGTTTTGCCCGTCAACGGATTGGTGAAGATGAAACGCCCATTGGGGGTCGTGCCACTGCAGTTTGAATCGCAACTGGTCGCTCCAGGTGTCGGGAATCCGGATGCGAAGATCTTGTCTTGTTTGACGAAATTGCCGCCCGCCACAAGCGAGACCGGCCCGCCGCTACCACCATTGCCCCAGTTCACCTGATAATTTTGCGTGGTTCCGCGGCCGCTGCCCCAAGTTCCGACATAGGCACTGCCAATGAATCCCTTCTGCCGGGTCTTGGTGATGATGTTGACCACGCCCGCGACCGCATCCGATCCGTAGATCGTGGATGCGCCGTCGCGCAGGACGTCGATCCGCTCGACCATCGAATCCGGAATGGCGTTGAGATCGACCGCGCCGGGAATGCCGCTGGCGGCCGCGCCGTTGATGAAGCGCATGCCGTCAACCAGCACCAGTGTACGGCGTGAACCGAGATAGCGGATGTCGATTTCACTCGATCCTGCACCAACACCGCCACCATCGGGCGGATTGCCGTTGTTGCCGCTGCGGTTGAAGCTGGAATTCAGGCCGCCGCCATTGCTCGGCAGGCGCTGGAGGAAATCACCGATCGACGACGTGCCGCTGCGCTCGATATCGGCGCGGTCCAATATCGTGACCGGTGCCGGATCGTTGAGCGGATCGCGACGGATGCGCGAGCCCGTTACCACGACCGTGTCCGCATTTGGTTCCGCCGTTTCCTGCCCCATTGCCGGTGTCGGCATCGCCGATGCCATCAGCATGAGCATGAAAACGCGCCGTCTGTCGAAGTACTGCATATTCGCCATGATAAGCCCCCTTCTCTCTGATGATTTTCCTAGTCGGAGCGCCCTGTTCCGAGGGCGCACTGAACCCTTCCGACCACGAAGCCTCGCGCCGGTATTGTTTTATGGTGTTCGATCTTCTTGGCCGCGGGTCTGGCGCCCGCTCCGGCTACGTCCGCTTATTGCGGCTTCGGCGGTATGACTTCGTCGTGGATCAGCGCGACCGGCAGGATGCCGGCGCTCATCATCCGGCCGATAAAGTCGCGCATGACGAAAGCTTTGCGCGCAGCATCGTCGGCGCGCACGGCATCGGCTATCAACCCGTCGATTTGCAGCTTGCCGATGATGTAACTCGGCCCGTAACCGGGTTGGCGCGCATAGAGGAGCTGCTCGAACGCGACGAGCGGGCTTTCCGGGTTGGACCAGCCGCGCGGCGTCCATTCCGCATGAAACTTGCCTGCTTGCGCAAGCGTCATCTCATTGGACTGGACATACAGGGAGGCGAGGCCCCGCGCCGCACGATTTGCCAGCATGATCCAGACCAGTTCGCGGCCATGCGGGATGTTGTCATACATTCCGGCCTGCATGACGATCTCTTCAAATGCCGTCGCCAGACCTTCCGACCTGTTAGCAAAGATATTGTAGAGCGGCGGCGTGCGGCGGATCGCGCTTGCGCTGGGTTGATATTTCAATCGCGCCAAATCGATCCAGTGCGACGCATGTGTCACGAGCGGCAGCGGGTCTTGCGATGTTACGTGCGAGAAGAAGTCGCGATGGTCCGGCGGAACATAGTCCGGTGTCTGCGCCGCCATCGCCGAACGATATTCCGGCCTGGCCTCGGCAAAACCTTTGCTTTCCATGAACGCACTGAAAAAGGCCGTCTTCTCCGCCGCCATCCTGCGGTACGCGACCGGATCGTCCGCCGTTCGCACCGGTGGTACGTCGCTGTTGCGCAACTCCTCGAGCGTCAGGGAGGAGATGGCCCGGTCCAGTTCCCGGCGCAACAGCAGGACCTGCTGATCCCAGTCATACGGCAACAATTCCACATTGGCGACGTACCAATTGTAATTGTCCTTGCCGACGCCGCTCGGGCCGGTCTTGCCCGGCGCCTGCTCCGCGATCCATGTCGCGAAGCGGTCCGTCGCCCTGCGGGCCGCTCGGATCGCCTGCAGCAACGCAGGCGTCGCCCCGGTCATCGTCGCGGGAAGGCGCCCATCCAGCGTGCGCATCGTGAGAGTGCCCGCCTCCAGCGCGGAAAGGACCGCGCTCTGCTGCCTGAAGGCCGCGCCGCCATAGACCCACAGGTCGCGGGCATTGCTGGTTTTCAGATTATCCCGCGCGCTTTCCAGCAGTTTCGGCACCGACGCCAGCATCGCCGTCAGCTTCGCCTGTTCCTTTACGTCCAGCGGAAACTTGAAATCATACAGGTTGATGTTCGGATAGGCGTAAGGCCCCTCATGCGCGGGCACATCGCTCCAATCGGCGAAGACCGTCGCATAGAAGGTGGGGTCGCGCGACCAAGGATGCAGAACCCGGAAATCGAAATCCATGCCGTTCATTTCGGCTTGGGCCAGCCTGTAGTCAGCTAGCGCGTCGACCGGCCAACCCACCGTATCGATCGCCTTCAGTCTGGCCATGAAGTCCGGAAGCGCCGCCTTCTTTTCCGCCATCGCCGAGTCGCTATAGTCCGGCAGATAGCCGTTGAGCGCCGGGGTTGCGAAGGCGCGCCAATCTACGAAAAGCTCGGTTAGCGCTTCGTAGTTGGCGGGCCTCTCCCCAACAGCAGATCTGGACGCGTTCGCCAGTGGCGTAACCTGCGCAAGCACCGCCGTCTCAGGAGAAAGGGGCGCCGTCAGATAGAAGATGATTATGGCTAAGCGTTTCATATCACCCCCCGACAAATCGAGTTGCGTATTAAGGCATAGTCAGAAATACATCATATAGTATACTTTAGATCAAGAGGATTTGTTCAGGATTGTAACATAAGGACTATTTTTGCTTTCACGGTGCCTTGCGTCCTCACCGGTACGGAAAGCTCTTTTAAAGCGGCGCGACTCGTACCCGCAGCAACCGCGGGTCGTGGCCAAAGTTGAGACCGAAGTCGGTTTCGTCGCCGTTCAGCCAGCGAGAAACCTGCCACGACCCGTCCACGAAACGTCCCTCTTCGACGCGCATGAGTTGGCCGCGCCGGCCATCCGACGACATCCGCTTGAATTCCAGCCGCGCATCGACACCCGAAACCAGAAAACTGCCGTCGTCCATGGCGAGCACGAGGGCCCGTCCGGTCTGCTCCGGGGAATTGGGGACGATCGCGGGCGTATCGCCCCATGCCGGCGGGCCGAACGCGACATCGACGCGCCAGCCATCCGCCAACGGGATCGTCTGGCGCGCCTGCCCGGGCTCCTCGACGACGGCCTGAAGCCGATGGTCGAAGCCGCCCCGTGCGATCAGATCGCGGATTGGATCGAGCAGCGCGAAGTTCACCCGGTGCGCGGCCGCCGCAGCATCGGTCGTCGGCCCCTTCGCATCATCGATGCCGAAGACCGAGAAGCCGATACCGCCATGGTTGAGGACGTAGAACAGATAGGGCGCGATCTTCGGGTCGAAGCCCGTTTCCGAAACCCAGGACGGATTATCCGCACGGGCATATTGCCCCAGCACCTTGCGATACTCGGCGGCATCGCTCGTGTAGACATCGGTACCGATGAAGTCGATCGACGGTGTCACGCTGCGCCACACATCGAACATATTCCATGTCGCCCCGCCGCTCGGATAATCGCCACCGGGACGGCTGAAGCCCTTGTAGCGCATCCAGACGTTCACGTAGGTGGGCAACGGGTAGACAGCTTTGCCCGCTGCGGCGATCTGCTCGATATAGCGCGCCGTCGCCCAGGCGTTGAACGCCTCGTCGGCGTCCGGGCCGAACACGGTCCGCCAGTCGCCCGGCGCTTTGCCGAGCCGCGTCGTCACCGCCGCCGGCACCGCCGCGCGAAACGCGGCCTCCGCCTCCGCACCATGGTCGCGCACCGCGCCGATCGCACCCGGTTCGTTCTCGACCTGCACCATGATGACGGTGTGGCGCTCGCCATCCACCTTCTTCAGATGCGCCAGCAACGCCGTATAGGCAGAGCGGTCCGCGTCGAGATTGGCTTGCGAATGCGGGGATAGGACGTCCGTTGGCAGACCGCGCTCGTCGATCGTTCGCGGATAGCGGGCGGGGTCACCCTTCACCCATTCCGGCACGTAATGCATTTGCCCGTTCTTCCAGGTGCCGAACCACAGGAAGACCAGACGCTTGCCGGTTTCCCGTGCCTTCGCGATCAGGGCGTCGACGTTGGTAGTGTCGAAGCGTCCCTTTTGCGCCTCAAACTGCTCCCAATAGATCGGCGCCTCGATCGTGTTAGGCGCGAGTGCCTCAGCCGCGCGCCACGCCTCCGGCAGCATTGCCGGCCAAGCGCTCGAATTGTGCAACTGGGCGGCCAGAACGAAATAGGGCTTTCCGTCCACCAACAGCATGAACCGGTCGTCGCGGCGCTCGATCCGGGGTATCGGCTCGGCGGCGGCGGACGCCACCATCGCCGACACCACGGCAAGCCCGGCTATTGACGAGGCAAATCTGTTGAAGCGCATACCATAGATCCCCTGCTCTAGTTTCTACCGGGCGCCACCGCGTTCAGGCCGGGCGGACTGCCGAAAGCATATCGAACGCTGACCGTTCTACGCTGGTGATCACATCTCGAAGTTCATACGAACCGCTCTAAGCGGGGAAGCTGCACCGCTCAGTTCTCGACTGTTGAGCTTTTGGTATACTATATCTGAAAATGGCTGAGGTGTCCATCGCAATTCGTTGTCCTCGCCGCAGAGTCGTCGGTACAGCGCCGCGATGTTGTATGGGAGAATTGTTCAATGCAGGCGTACTGAGTTGCTGCCGGTTCCGCGGACACGAGGTTAGATGATGATCGACGCGACCTACCTCAAAGCGCGCCGCACGGCATCGAGCCTGCGGGTAAAAAAGGGGGCTTCGGCCGCCTGATCGGACTCACCGAAGGCGGCATGAACACCAAGCTCCATGCGGTCGCCGACGCGAACGGACGCCCGTTGAGCTTCTTCATAACAGCATGCCAGGTCAGCGACTACACCGGCGCGGCAGCACTGCTTGATGATCTGCCAAAAGCACAGTGGCTGCTCGGTGACCGCGGCTACAATGCCGATTGGTTCAGAGACGCCCTGCATGCCAAAGGCATCCAGCCCTGTATCCCAGGCGCAGATCGCGCAACGAACCGGTCAGATACGACAAGCGCCGCTACCGGCACCGCAGCCGCATCGAAATGATGTTCGGCCGCCTGAAAGATTGGCGCCGCGTCGCCACCCGCTCCGACCGCTGCCCCACCGCCTTCTTCTCGGCCATCGCTCTCGCGGCCACCGTCATCTTTTGGCTGTGATCGAGTCATCGTGTAATTTGTGGCTGCTTCCCCGGGCCGGCTGAGCGGCGCACCTTCTGGTTGTCGGACCTGAAGGAAGGAAGCAGCTATGAAGCACTATGCCGGAATAGACCTGTCGATGGAAACGTCGCATGTCTGCATTGTCGATGCCGAAGGGCGCAAGGTCGCAGCGCAATGCGTGGACAGCACGCCGGAAGCGATCACCGCGCTGCTGGAGCGCCATGGTCCGATGGAACGCGTGATGATCAAGACCGGCCGGATGACGCCGTGGGTTGCTCGTGGCCTGCACGAGTTGGGCGTCGCGATCATGTGCATTGATGCGCGCCAGGCCCACCAGAGCCTCAAGGCGATGAAGGCGAACAAGACTGATCCGCACGATGCGGCGGGCCTCGCACAGTTGGCTCGGACAGGCTTTTACAAGGAAGTGCACGTCAAATCGCCAACGTCGCATGGGGTGCGCTCGGTGATCACCGCCCGCGCGCATCTGGTCGAAGCCCGTGTCCGGCTCGACAACACCATCCGCAGCCTCTGCGCCACCTTCGGGATCAGGCCGGGGGCTGGCCAGGGCGAGCGGTTCCTCGCGCGGGTGCAAGCCGCCATTGCTGTTCCGGGTCTCGGCGAGGCGGTGGCCGCACTGCTTCGGGCGCGGGTCGGCCGGGTTGATGAGATCCGCCAAATGGATCGCGATCTTAAGGCGATCAGCATCGCCTCTCCGGCCTGTCAGGCCCTGATGAGCATCTCTGGCGTCGGCGTGCAGACCTCGGCTGCGTTCGCTGCCGCCGTCGATGAGGCGGGCTGGTTCAAGCGGTCCCGCACGGCTGGCGCCTATTTTGGCCTCGTCCCACGCCGGCACCAGTCCGGCGAACTCGACTGGACGGGCCGGATCACCAAGCGGGGAGACGGCACCGTCCGCAAGCTGCTCTACGAAGCGGCCAACTCGATCCTGACGCGCACGCGCCAGACCTTCGCGCTGAAGACCTGGGCGCTGAAAATCGCCAAGCGACGCGGTCTCAAGAAGGCCCGGGTGGCGCTCGCCCGCCGCCTCGCCGTCATCATGCACGCCATGTTGCGCGACGGCACCTTGTTCGAGGCCTGAAAAGAGGTAAGCTCCCTTCGCCAGCGGCGATGCTCTCCAGCTGACCCGATGGCGGTGTCCCGCGAGGGAACGCAGGGACGGACGATCTGCGAAGGTTATCAGATGGGCTGCCAAGCCCGCTTCGAGTCAATGCAACGTCCGGCCTTGTGAGACCCGATACAGCACCACCGGCCGACAGGTCGGCGAGTGCGGACAGATCCTTGAGACCCTCAAGGGACAACCGCCGAGCGGACGCAAATTACAGATCCTACCCTAGCGATTATATGGGCTCTGGAAGGCGCTCTCAATCAGAATTTCCCAATGATCTGAGTGCCCATCGCTTTCACCTCGGGCGCGCCATTTTCCTACATCGATGAATTGGCAGGCGTAGTACTAGCCATGGGCCGACCTTGCCCATTTCTCCCCTGGAAGGGGAGGTGGCAGGCCGAAGGCCTGACGGAGGGGGGGCTCCTCCCTTCCCGGATAGGACGCCCCAAGCCCTTACGGCTGAACCTCCTTGCCCTCCCAATCGAAAAGCTTCCCGCTGTCGGGCGCCTTCAATCCGTCGATCACGTCGAGCAACTGCACGGCGGCCCGGTCGGGCGTGAACAGGCCGCCGGGGCGGACATTGCCCTGGAACGGCTTGGACAGTGCGGTATCGACGGTGCCGGGATGCAGGGCGACGATGATCGCGCGGTCGTTGCGCCGCTTATGCTCGACCGACAGGGTTCGGATGAACTGGTTGAGCGCCGCCTTCGACGCGCGATAGCCGTACCAGCCGCCCATCCGGTTGTCGGAGATCGACCCGATCCGCGCAGACAAAGCGGCGAACAGCGTCTTGCCGGTCCGGGGCATCAGCGGCAGGACATGCTTGGCGACCAGCGCGGGGCCGATTGCGTTGACCGCGAAATTCCGCGCAAGCCAGGTGGGGTCGAGCTGTCCCATCGCCTTTTCCGGGCCCTGTTCGCCGGCGTGGAGCAGGCCGGTCGCGACGATCACCAGGTTGGGGGCGGGGCCCTTGGCAATTCGCTCTGCGGCGGCGGAGATGCTGGCTTCGTCCTCGAGGTCGATATGCCCGTCGCCGCTCAGTGACCGGGCGAGGCGGGTGACCGCGACGCCTTCTTCCTCCAGCGCATCGGCGAGGCCTTTGCCGATCCCGCCTGAGGCGCCGATGACGACCGCCCGCTTCCACTCGCTCATCGCACGAATCTCCATAGGGTCGGCGTGCTTGCCTGGGCATCGAACGCATAACCGTCGCTATCGAAGCCGCGCATCGCATCGGTTTCGGTGATCCGATGCTCGACCATCCAGCGTGCCATCGCCCCGCGCGCCCGCTTGGCGTGGAAGCTGACGAAGCGGTCGCCTTCGCGGAAATCGACCGCGATCATGCGGATCGCGGCGGGCAGGCGGCCGTCGACGGCATGCCAATATTCCTGGCTGGCCAGGTTCAGGACGGTGCCCGATCCTTCCGCCTCGACCTCCTGGATCAGCCGCGCGGCGATCCGGTCCGCCCACCAGTCGGTCAGCTTGCCGCCACCCGGCGCCCAGCGCGTCCCCATTTCCAGGCGATAGGGGCGCATCGCGTCCAGCGGACGGAGCAGGCCATAGAGTCCCGACAGCATCCGCAGGTGATCCTGTGCGAACAGGATGGCGGGTTCGTCCAGCGTCTTGGCCTCCAGCCCGGTATAGACGTCGCCCGCAAAGGCGAACACCGCTGGACGCTCGGGCGCGTCGGCGAAGTCGCGGAAGCGTTCGGCATTCAGGGTCGCCAGCGCGGGCGATATGCGCATCAGTGAGCCGAGCTTGTCCGCCCCCAGCCCGGCCGCAGCCCGGGCGAGTTCGTCGGCTTCGTGCGCGAAATGCGGTTCCGTGGGGGCAAGATCGGGCAGGGGGCTCTGATAATCGAGCGTCTTGGCGGGGGAGATGACGGCAATCATGACCGCGCCCGCTAGCGCCCGGAGCGTTTGCGTTCAATCCGCGTTCAGCGGCGGATGGTCATGATACGGCGCATCACCGCATTGCTTGAACGGGACGGCCGCTGTCCCTACAAGTCCGCCATTGACGGTCGTGGACCCGACAGGCTCTATTCTTGGAGAAAATTCGCATGAAGATCATTCCGAAGCTTGCGCTCGCGGCCGTGCTGGCGACGAGTGTGAGTGGGGTCGCCCTGACCGTTCCGGCCGTTGCCCAGAAGAAGAAGGCCGAAGAAGCCGGTGGCCTGAAGCTGAGCCCCGAGGCGCTGAAGGCCGCACAGGCCGCGCAGCCGGTGATGCAGCAGAAGAACTACGCTGCCGCCGAGCCGCTGGTCGCGGCCGTCGAGGCCGCCGCCAAGACCGAAGACGACAAGTACATCGCGGCTGCGCTGCGCTACGAGCTCGAATCGGGCAAGCTGTTCGCTGCGCAGCAGGCCAATCCGAACACGCCGGTCGACGAGGCCGCGCTCGCCAAGCCGCTCGACGCGCTGATCGCCAGCCCCTCGACCCCGGCCGCCGACAAGCCGCGCTACGTCTATCGTCGCGGCGCGCTGGCCTATAACGGCAAGCAGTATCCGATCGCCCTGCAGTATTTCCAGCAGGCCAAGCAGCTGGGCTATCAGGACCCGAACCTGCCCATGCTGATGGTCAAGGCCAAGTATGAGTCGGGCGACATTGCGGGCGGCAATGCCGAGCTGGCGTCGGTCATCGACCAGATGAACGCCTCGGGCCAGAAGGCGCCGGAGGACTATTACAAGTTCGCGATCAGCCGCGCGAACAAGACGAAGAACGTCCCCGAATCGCTGACCTGGATGCGCAAGTGGCTCGTCGCCTATCCGACGGCGCAGAACTGGCGCAATGTCCTGGTTATCTATGGCCTCCAGCAGGGTTCGCTGGCGACGCTGGACAAGAACCAGCGGCTCGACCTGTTCCGCCTGATGCGCGCGTCGAAGTCGCTGGGCGACCAGAACGACTATATGGAATATGCGCAGTACGCGACCGACAAGGGCCTGCCCGCCGAGGCCGCGACCGTGCTGAAGGAAGGCATGGCGACCGGCAAGATCCCGGCCGGAAACGCCACCGCCAAGGCGATGCTGACCGCCGCCGAAGGCAAGAGCAGGCAGGAAGGCTCGCTCGCCCCGACCGAGGCCCGCGCCAAGTCGGCCGGCGACGGCAAGCTCGCCGCGCTGACCGCAGAGGCCTATTATGGCCAGGGCAACTACGCCAAGGCGGTCGAGCTGTACCGCGCCGCGCTGCAAAAGGGTGGTGTCGACGCCAATGAGGTGAATACCCGCCTCGGCATCGCGCTGGCCGCGCAGGGCGACAAGGCCGGGGCCAAGGCGGCGTTCGACGCGGTCAAGGGTGCGCCGCGTGCGGACCTCGCCGCGTTCTGGAACACCTATCTCCAGACCCAGGCGTAATCGGGCTTCTCCCCCCGCGTTCACATGCGGGGGGAGCGGCATCGGCCAAGCGACCACGCCAAACGAAAAGGGCCGGTCCTCCGTCATGGAGAACCGGCCCTTTCTCATGAACCGCTGATCCGGCTCAGTCCGCCTCGATCGGGATGCCGGAAACCTGCTTGGCGGTGCGGATGGTCAGCGACGTCTTGACGCTGGCCACATTGGGCGCAGGCGTCAGATGGCCGGTCAGGATTTCCTGGAAGCTCTTCAGGTCCGACGCGACGATCTTCAGGATGAAGTCGATCTCGCCGTTCAGCATATGGCATTCGCGCACTTCCGGGATACCGGCGACATGCGCTTCGAAGGCGGCAAGGTCATGCTCGGCCTGGCTGCGCAGCGACACCATCGCAAAGACGGTGATCGGAAAGCCCAGCCGTGCGGCATCCAGATCGGCATGATAGCCACGGATCGCCCCCGCTTCTTCCAGCGCACGCACCCGGCGCAGGCACGGCGGCGCGGTCAGGCCCACGCGCTCGGCCAGCTCGACATTGGTCATCCGGCCATCGGCCTGCAACAGCGCCAGGATCTGTCGATCGATACGATCCAGCGCCATTACACGATACTCCACATAAACTACCGAATCCCTATGCCGTATCACGGCCTACTATAAGAAAATTACGCACTATCGTAATTCTCCGACAATGCAACGGCACGCATAAGGATATTTGCAGGTTACCAGTTGGAAGGATAAGGACGCTAAGACAGGAAGCTGGCGGCCAAAAGGCCATAGGTGAAGGGAGCTCGGTGCGGTTCGACGACAGTCTGGCGACGATATTATCGGCCGACACTGCGACGCCATTCGGCGCGCAGACTGCCTGGCGGCAACTTGTCGACCTGATCAGTCGGGGACGTGTGCCCGCCGATCCGCCGATGCTCGAACGCCTATCGGCGCTGCGTGCGACGGTGCCGGTCGCGGTGCGGGCCGCCGGTGCCCGGATGCTCGGGGCGGGGAATCCCCCGGTCGAACTGGTGGCGTTTTTTGCTGAGGACGAGCTGCCGGTCGCTGCACCCTTGCTCCGCGCGGCGCAACTGGGCGATGCCGACTGGCTTTCCATATTGCCGCGCCTGTCCCCGCGGACGCGCTCCATCCTGCGGCACCGCCGCGACCTGTCGGACACGGTGTCGCGCGGGCTGGAGAGTTTCGGGCCGGTTGATTTCGTCCTGTCGCACGTCGCGGCGGAAAGCCCTGACGCGATTGCGCCGATCATCGCAAGTGATGCACCGGCCATGACCGTGCCGCAGGAACCGACGGCCGCCCCGATCAAACGGCCCGACCTGCTAGCCACCACGCCGCCCGAGCCGATTGCGGCGCCGGTCGGGGCCAAGCCGATTGCGCCGGAGCCGCCTTTGTCGATCCTGCTCGATCCGGTGCCGATCCAGGCGGCGACGCCGTTCGTCGCGCTGGGCCAAGTCGCGCGTGGCCTGCCGTTCATGGCCGAGGCGCTGCGCCATGCGACGCCCGCCGCCGCACCGCCGCGATACGAGATCGCCGACCTGGTCGCCCGCATCGATGCGTTCAACCAGCGTCGCGAGGAAGTGCCGGGTGCGCCGCAGAATGATGCGGGGCCCACCCATTTCGACTTCGATACCGATCCGGCGGGCTTGATCCTGGGCGTGGAGGGCGTGACGCGCGGACCGCTGGTCGGGGTCAGCATCGCCGATACCGCGATGCAGGGGCTGGCCCAGTTCGACGGCGTGGCGATGGGGGCCTTTCGACGGCGTTCGCCATTCCGCGACGCGCGGCTGGAAATTGGGGGCTCGTCGGCGGCGGCGGGATCGTGGCGCGTATCGGCCATGCCGCGCTTCGATCCGGTATCGGGTCGATATTGCGGCTATCGCGGCAGTGGTCGGCGACCGCGCCGTGACGAAATGGCCAATGTGACCGAGGTGGTGCCCGGCGGCGAAACCACGCCCTCCGATTCGCTGCGCCAGCTGGTCCACGAGTTGCGCACCCCGGCCAATGCGGTGGCGGGATTTGCGGAACTGATCGAGAGCGAATTGCTGGGGCCGGTCGCGCCCGTCTATCGCGACCGCGCCAGCGCGATCCGCGCGATGGCCGCCGACCTGCTCGCCTCGGTCGAGGATTTGGATACCGCCGCGCGGATCGAGGGGCATGTGCTGGATCTACGGCCGACCGTCGTGCCGCTGGCCCCGCTGATCCAGCGCGTCCTGGCCGAACTGCGCCCGCTGGCCGAACTGCGCCGCGCGGAGATTCGCTTTGACCCGCCATCGTCCCCGATCGCCGCACTTGCCGACGACCGGGCGAGCGAGCGGCTGCTGACGCGGCTGTTCTCGGTGCTGCTGTCGAATTGCGTGGTAGGCGAACGCCTGTCGGCGAGCCTGGGCATCGATCAGGGCATGGCGGCGCTGAAGGTTGATCGCCCGCTGGCCCTGACCATCGAGACCGAAGCCGCGCTGCTCAGCGACGCCGGCGACGAGGAGCAGCGTGACGGCGCGCCGCTGCTCGGCACCGGTTTTTCGCTGCGACTGATCGACAAGCTCGGGGCCGAGATGGGCGGTGGGCTGACCATCGGTCTTCACCGGGTCGTCCTGGCGCTGCCGGTCGGCGACGACCAGCGCGCGGGACGGACCTCGTCCGGCTGAGCGTGGCTACCCCGCTCCGTCCCTGGCGTCACGACGCCGCCACGCCCGACGAGCGCATCGACTGGCCCGTCGATTTCGGCCGCCGGTTCCTGGTGTTCGTCGATGTCGAGGAGGAGTTCGACTGGTCTGCGCCGCTCGATCGGCGGCACCGCTCCACCAAGGCGATGCGGGCGTTCGCGCCCGCGCACCGGCGTTTCGCGGCGGCGGGGGTCGGCCTGACCTGCATGGTCGACTATCCGGTGGCGGTCGATCGGACGGCGGTCGCGACGCTGTCCGAATGTCTTGAGGACGGGCGTTCGGAAATCGGCGCGCAGCTACACGCCTGGGTCACGCCGCCGCATCATGAGGTGGTGGACGCCTTTACCAGCCATGCAGGCAACCTGCCCTTGTCGCTGGAAGCCGCCAAGCTCGATACGCTGACCCAGGCGATCACGACGTCCTTCGGCAAGCCGCCCCGCAGTTTTCGGTCGGGCCGCTACGGCTTGGGGCCATCGTCATTGGCGCTTCTGGCGGGGCGGGGATACCGGATCGACAGCTCCATGCGGGCGCTGCATGATTATGGCGATGCCGGCGGCATGGATTTCAGCGCGATCGACGCTCAGGCGTTTCGCCGTGACGGCATGATCGAGCTGCCGTTGACCAGCGTCTACACCGGGCTGCTGCGCGAGGGAGGCAATTCGCTCTACGAACGGGCAGGGCGGTGGCCGCGCGGGCGCGGTGCTCTGGCGCGACTGGGGTTGCTCAACCGTATTCCGCTGACGCCCGAAGGGGTGGGGATCGGCGATGCGCTGGTCGGGATCGACCGCGCGCTGGCGGATGGCTGCCGACTACTGACCTTTTCATTCCACTCGCCGACGCTTGAGCCAGGGCACACGCCCTATGTCCGTACGGCGCGCGACCGGGAGATGTTCGATCGCTGGTGGGACAGCGTATTCGAACGACTGGCACGCCACGGCGTGACCGCGACAACGATCGGCGAGGTATTGGCGACCGCCGATCGGATGACCGGCTGACAGGTTCGACCGGGCCGCAATTCCTGCGGCCCGGTCGTCGTGATCACTGACGCTTCATCGCCTCGATCAGCTTCTTGACGTCCTGGCTCCGGCCGCGCGGCAGGATCAGGATGTCGTCGCCGCTGGCCACCACGATCAGGTCCTGGACATCAACCGCCGCGACGCGAACGCGGTCGGTGCGGATCAGGCAGTTCTTGGTATCGATCGCCAGCACTTCGCCGCGATGCGCGTTGCCGAAACCGTCAAGTTCGCTGATCGCGTGGAGCGCATCCCAGCTGCCGACGTCGTTCCAGCCCATGGCGACGGGGACGACCGCGACGCGCTCCGCCCGCTCCATGACCGCATAGTCGATCGAGTCCGACGGACATGCGGCAAAGGCGGCCTCGTCGGGCCAGATCCGCTTGCCTTCCCGCTTGGCCTCTCGCACGGCCTTTTCGGCGGCGATCAGCATTTCGGGGGCGTGTTGACCCAGCTCCTCGAGATAGCGGTCGGCGCGGAACAGGAAGATACCGCCGTTCCAGGCATAATCCCCGCGCGCCAGCATCGCCTCGGCGCGCTCCAGCCGGGGCTTCTCGACGAACCGCGCAACCTGATGCACCCCGGCGGCGAGTTCGCGCCCGACCTGGATCCAGCCATAACCGGTTTCCGGCTTGTCCGGTGCGATGCCGAACGTCGCCAGCCATCCTTCCGACACCATCGGCAAGGCGGCGCGGATCGCCGCATGGAATGCGTCCAGATCGGCGATCACATGGTCGGACGGCATGACCAGCAGCACGTCTTCGGGTTTGGCGATCAGCGCGGCAAGCGCGATGGCGGGCGCCGTATTGCGTGCCACGGGCTCCAGGATCAGCGCCTGGGGCGGGGTTCCCGCATCGACCAGCTGACCTTCGACCAGATCGGCGTGACGCTGGCCGGCAACCACGATTGGTGCGGCAAAGTCGTTGGAGTTGGTCCGCTGCGCCGTCAGCTGCAGCATGGTTTCGTCCGACGTCAATGCCAGCAGCTGCTTCGGCATTTCCGGCTTCGACATCGGCCAGAGACGCGTGCCGGAACCACCGGACAGGATGACCGGCACGATTTGATTATGCATGAATGCCCCTTCGTTATGCCGCACTGAACCGATAATAGCCGGTCGGTGTGGCGCCTGTAACGCATGAAAACGCATTTCTTCATGCTTCGTTTGTCATTCTTTGCAAAAATTGAGACAGTTTGGGGCAAAGGCCTCGGCAAGGCCTCTGGGGATTACACGCTGGCTAGATGATCCGCCTGTTCAAACATTATGTCCCCCATGCGGCGCTGTTGCTCGGGCTGGTCGATTTCCTGCTGTTGATGCTGGCCGCCGAGCTGGGTTGGCTCGTACGTGCCCGGCAGATCGGTTTTCCGGCGGGTTCAATCGTCGAGCGTCTGCCGCAGGTGCTCAGCTTCGCCATCCCGCTTCAGGTGGCGTTGCTGGCGGTTGGGGCCTATTCGGCGGCGTCGTTCCTGTCGTTGCGCTTTGCCGCGGCGCGGCTGATGGTGGCGATCTCGATGGGCGTCATCCTCCTGTCGCTGATCTTCTTTTTCTTTCCCAACCTGTCCTATTGGCGATCGAGTCTTTTCTTCTCGATGATCCTTGCGATCGTCATGCTGGTCGTCATGCGCAGCCTGCTCGGCGGCTTGTTTGGCGGCGACCGCTTCAAGCGGCGCGTGGTCGTGATGGGGGCGGGCGAACGCGCGGCCCAGATCGTCGCCCTGGCGTCGCGGCCCGGTTCGAACTTCCTGGTCGCCGGGGCGATCGCCATGAATCCGCAGGAAGTCGAAGTGTCCGACGCCATCCCGCGCGACGCCATCCCGAGCCTGCGCGGCTTCGTCATCGATCGTGAGGCGAGCGAGGTCGTGCTGGCGATTCAGGAACGACGCAATGCACTGCCTTATCAAGACCTGCTGCGGGTTCGCACGACGGGCGTGAATGTATCGGAACTGTCGAGCTTTCTGGAACGGCAGACGGGGCGCATCGACCTGGCCTCGGTCAGCCATAGCTGGCTGATCTTTTCCGAGGGCTTTTCGTCGGGGCGGATGTGGTCGGCATTGTTCAAGCGCGCCTTCGACGTTTCGGTCAGCCTGATCCTGCTGGTCGTCGCGGTTCCGATCATCGCCTTGACCGCCATCGCCATCAAGCTGGAATCGCCGGGCCCCGCCTTTTACCGTCAGCGTCGTATCGGATTGTTCAACGAGCCGTTCGACATCCTGAAGCTACGCTCGATGCGTCAGGATGCGGAGGTCGCGGGGCAGGCCGTCTGGGCGGAAAAAGACGATCCGCGCATCACCCGCATCGGCCGCTTCATCCGTAAGGTACGGATCGACGAACTGCCTCAGGTCTGGTCGGTCCTGGCGGGCGAGATGAGCTTTGTCGGGCCGCGTCCCGAACGTCCGCAATTCGTCGCACAGCTCGAGCAGGAGATTCCCTTCTATGCCGAGCGGCACATGGTCAAACCCGGTATTACCGGCTGGGCCCAGCTCAACTATCCCTATGGTGCGTCGATCGACGATGCGCGGCACAAGCTGGAGTACGACCTCTACTACGCCAAGAATTATTCGCCTTTCCTCGACGCGCTGATCCTGTTGCAGACGTTGCGCGTGATACTCTGGCCCTCGGGTGCCCGTTGAGCGGCACGTCGGGGACGGGAACACCCTATCGCGGACGCGATCGGCGCAAATCACATCCCTATCCGATGATGCGGCGCAAGCGGCGCGTCTGGCGACGCCGCACGATCCGGCGACGAATTCGGATCGTGATGGTCCTGCTCGTCATCGCGCTGGCGATGGGCGGGCTGCTCCTATTGCTTCGTGGCGGAAAGCCGCCGGTCGATCCGGTGCTGGCGATGCGGCGCGCCACGACCGCGCTGGAGGTCGGCAATTATCACGCCGCGCACGATCAGGCGCGACAGGCGGCGGTCGCCGCGCCGGGGTCGGGGCCGGTTCAGATGATGCTCGCGCGGACCAGCCTGTTGCTGGGTGACGCGATCACCGCCGAGGCGGCACTGGACCGCGCGCTGGCGGATGGCGTGCCCCTGTCCGCGACGCTGGCCGACCGGGTCGAGGCCCGATTGCTGCTCGACAATCTGGAGGGGGCACAGGACGCCGTCGACCAGATGCCCACCCAACGCGACGCCGCGATGACCCGCGCCGCCGCGCAACTCGCCGCGGCTGAGGGTGGCGGCGGCGCGGCGCTGCGGCAAAGCCTGGAACAACTCGTCGTCCGATTTCCGAACGACGCGCGCGCCTGGGCCGATCTGGGTCGTAGTCGCTTTGGTGCGGGCGACATGGACGGAGCATCGCGGGCGGCGGCCCGTGCCGCTCGCCTTGCGCCCGCCGATCCCATCGCGCTGACCCTGCGGGGTGAGGTGGTGCGCGCCCGCTATGGCCTGGCGGCGGGCCTTCCCTGGTTCGAGGCGGCGCTGGGGCGCGATGCCTATTACCATCCCGCCCTGATCCAGTATGCCGCGACGCTGGGCGATCTTGGCCGTGCCAGCGAAGCCCTGGCCGCGACCCGCACGGCCCTGGTGTCCGAGCCGGGCAGTCCCGAGGCCTATTATCTCCAAGCCGTCATCGCCGCACGGGCCGGGCGGTTCGCCCTGGCGCAACAGGCGTTGGAGCTGACCGGTGGTGCCTTGAACGCAAGGCCGTCGGTGGCGCTGCTGGAGGGGGCACTCGCCTACGCCCAGGGGCGTCCGCAACGCGCGCTGCGGGCGTGGGGGCGGCTGGTCGCGATGCAGCCGATGAACGTCGCCGCGCGGCAGTTGCTGGCGGCGGCCCAGGTCGCGGCGGGGGATCGCCCGGCGGCGCTGGTCACGCTTCGCCCGATATTGTCGCGAGCCGATGCCGATGGTTACGCGCTGCGGCTCGCCGCCCTGGCGGCGGGGCCCGGCAATGGCGTGCTGCTCGACCGGGTGGCGTCGGGTCGTCGTGGCGATGCCGCGATCTTCCTTGCCGATCGCCCGGTCATCGATCTGGCCATTGCCGCCGACGATGCACCGACCGACCCGACCTATGCCCTGGGCCTGATCCGTGGTCTGGTGAGCAGCGGCAACAGGGCCGGGGCGCTTCAGCGGGCACAGGCGCTGGTGCGGGCGAGCCCCGGTGCTCCGGCGGCACAGTTGGCCTATGGTGACATGCTGGCGACGGGCGGCCGTATCGCCGAAGCGGTGGTCCCCTATGCCCGTGCGGCCGACTTGACCTTCGACGAGCCGACGATGCTGCGCCTGACCGACGCCTATCAGCGGACCGGTCGTGTGCGTGACGCCGCCGTCAGCCTGGGGCTTTACCTCTCGCAAAATCCGCAAGGCATTGCCGCGCGTCGCCTGTTGGCGCGGTGGCAACTGGCCGCCGGGCAGTGGGATGCCGCGATCGAAACGCTGGAGGGACTGCGCAATCAGCTTGGCCTGCGCGACGTGGCGTTGTTGCACGATCTGGCGATCGCCTATGCTCGCTCCGGCGACGGCGTCGTCGCGCGGCGATACGGCGCGGCAGCGTATCGGCTGGCCCCGATGAATGCCGGGGTCGCCGACGCCTATGGCCAGGCGCTGGCGGCCGATGGCCAGAAGGACGGTGCGCAGCAGTTGTTCGACAAGGCGCACGCGCTTCGACCTGATTCCATGCCCTCCGCCACACCACGCTGAAGCCGGTCCTCGCTTGGCAGGGCGGTTGGTCTCGCTTACCAGCGGCGTCATGACCGATCCCGCCACGACGCTCCTCGACCGTATCGCCGCCGCCCTGGAGCGTCTGGCCCCGCCGCCGCCGCCCTCCGCCGACGCGCTGGCGCATCCGGCGTATCTTTGGCGAGACGGGGCCTTACGGGCGGCACGGAGTTTTGCGCCGATCCCGCTCGACCTGCTCAAGGGATTGGAGCGGCAATCCGAGGCGCTGTTGACGAACCTGTTCCGGCTGGCCGACGGACATGCGGCGCAGGACGTGCTGCTATGGGGAGCGCGGGGCACGGGCAAGTCGGCACTGGTCAAGGCGAGCGTCGCCGCCGTGCAGGCCGACCGTCCCGGTCGCCTGGCGCTGGTATCGGTCGATGCGCTCGACAGCCTGCCGGAACTGTTCGCGACGCTGGAGCGGGTCGACCGGGCCTTTGCCGTGTTCATCGACGATCTGGGGTTCGAGGGGGCAGGGGAGGCCCGCAAGCTGCGCTCGTTGCTGGATGGCGGCGCGGAGGCGCGCCCCGCGCATGTCCGCCTGCTGGTCACCGCCAATCGCCGCCACCTGCTGCCCCGTGATCTCAGCGAGCAGGACAGCGCGATCAACCCCCGCGACGTCGTCGACGATCAACTGGCGCTGGCCGACCGGTTCGGCTTGAGCCTGGGTTTCCATACGCTCGACCAGGATGGCTATCTGGCCATCGTCCGTGGCTATGCCGAGCGGTACGACCTGCCGTTCGACGGCGCCGAGGCGGTGAACTGGGCGACACGCCGGGGCAGCCGATCGGGGCGCGTGGCCTGGCAATATGTGGTCGATCTGGCCGGTCGTTTGGGGCGGGCGCTGCAATAATTTTGCGGGCGGAATAAAAACCGCTTGCGCCGATCCGAACCGCTGGGTATTGGCGCGCCTCCAGCACGGATCGGCCTTCCCGAACGGCCCTAGAAAACGATCCGTACTCCTAGTCGGGGAGTAGCTCAGCCTGGTAGAGCACTGCCTTCGGGAGGCAGGGGCCGGAGGTTCGAATCCTCTCTCCCCGACCATTTCTTGACATCGATGGCGTGAAATCACCCCTTGCCGGGGCACCGCCTCATATTCTCCGCGGACGCTCGGCCGTGACGCACGTCACGATCGCTCCGGCGACGGCGGAGGCTATCCCTTCTCGGTCACTTTTGCGTCCTGCCGCGTTATGCCACGCGAAAAGGAGACGCCGTCATGTCCACCAGGGTTCTGATCACCGGCGCGAGCATTGCTGGCAACACGCTGGCCTGGTGGCTGGGCCGTGCGGGGTTCGACGTGACGGTCCTCGAACGCGCGGCGGGCTTTCGCGATGGCGGCCAGAATGTCGACATTCGGGGCGTCGGACGCGCGGTGCTGCGCGACATGGGGCTGGAAGACGAAGCGCTGGCGGCGGGAACCGGTGAAGAGGGCACCGTCTGGATCGATGGGGAGGGGCGGATCAAGGCGCAGTTCCTGACCGATGAGATGGGCCGCGACGGTCCCACGGCGGAGATGGAGATCCTGCGCGGTGATCTGGCACGGCTGTTGTACGACCGGGCGAAGGACCATGCGCGCTATCGTTTCGGCGATCACGTCACCACGATCACCGAGACGAGCGGCGCGGTGGAGGTCGCCCTGGCGAGCGGCGCGACCGAGACGTTCGATACGATCCTGATCGCCGAGGGTGTCGGTTCGGCCACCCGGGAACTGGTTTTCCCAGGCGAGAACCGGCCACGCTGGATGAATATGACGATGGCCTACTTCACCATCCCGCGTGTCGCCGATGACGATCGCCTCTGGCGCTGGTATCACACGACCGGCGGGCGGAGCATCTCGCTGCGTCCCGACCGGCACGATACGACCCGCGCGATGCTGTGTATCCAGAAGCCGCCCGAGGGCGAGCAGGCATGGGACCGGGCGCGGCGAAAGGCCTGGCTGCGCGAAACCTTCGCGGATGCCGGATGGCAGGCGGACCGTGTCCTGGCGGGCATGGAGGACAGTGCCGATTTCTATTTCGACGTGTTGCGCCAGGTGAAGATGCCGCGATGGGCGCGCGGACGGGTGGCGCTGTGCGGCGATGCGGCCTGGTGCGTGACCCCGCTTGGTGGTGTCGGTGCGACGCTGGCGGTCACGGGCGCGCGGGTGCTGGCGGGGGAGATGATCCGGTCGAACAATCCCGGCCAGGCGTTCATCGCCTATGAACGCGCGATGCGGCCCATGGCCGAGAAAGCGCAGGGCATCCCGCGCATCGTTCCACGACTGGCCAACCCGCATAGCCGATGGGGCATCCGCATCCTGCACGGGGTGCTGGGGCTGGCGAGCACGGGCCCGGTCATGGCGGCTGCGGGCAAGCTGTTCGGCGGCGGTGACGCAAAGGAGCCCGACCTGTCGCGCTATCGACCGCCCGCCCCCGTGCGGGAGGTAAGCCGGTGAGGCCCAAGCCCGATCCCGTCGCGCCGGGCCAGGAAAGCGTCTGGGACTATCCGCGCCCCGCCATTGCCGAGCCGACCCGCCGTCATGTCCGGATCGAGCATCGCGGGATCGTCATTGCCGAAACCCGCCGACCCGTCCGCACGCTGGAGACCAGCCATCCGCCCAGCTGGTACATCCCGCCCGACGACGTGATGCAGCGGATGCTGCGCCGATCCGATCGCCGGTCCTTTTGCGAATGGAAGGGCGAGGCGATCTATTGGCATGTCGATATGGGCGACACGGTGCTGCGCGACGTGGCGTGGAGCTATCCCAACCCAACACCCGCCTTTGCCGCGCTTCGCGACCATCTCGCCTTCTACGCAGCGCCCTTCGATCGGTGCACGGTCGATGGCGAGGTCGTCCGGCCGCAGCCGGGTGGCTTCTATGGCGGCTGGATCACGGCCGCTCTCGCGGGTCCGTTCAAGGGCGTTCCCGACAGCATGGGCTGGTGACCAAAAAAAGGGCCCCGGCTTTCGCGAGGGCCCGGAGGGGGAACCGTGAAGGGATGGTTTAGAAGGTGCCGCGCAGACCGACCAGGAACTGACGGCCCGGCTTGTACTGGGTGAAGGTCGCGTTCTCAAACTGGAAGTAGGACCGCAGCGTCGCGTTGGTGAAGTTGGCGACGTTGATGGTCAGCTGCGGCGCGCCCTTGATCCCCAGCAGCTTGTCGAGGTCGAACGCCGAAGAGAAGTCGTAGGTGGTGTAGTCGGTGCCGTACAGCGCGGCGGCGGGGATGCCGTTCTGCGCCGTGCCGCTATTCTGCGCGCCCTGACGCGAGGTCGTGGCGACGCGCAGCATCACGCCGTTCTTCTCGTAATAGCCGGTGATGTTGTAGGTGAAGGGTGCCACGCCGAACGCGATCGCCGGGCCGTCGCTGCGCTGGTCGACGATGGTGGCGTTGGCGTTGAAGCCGAAGCCGGTGATGCCGATCGCACGGGTCAGGAAGTCGAGCGGTTGGACCCACTGGAATTCCAGGCCGTTGATGGTCAGCTTGTTGGGCACGTTGACCTGCGAGGTCACCTGCACCTGCGCCTGGTTAGGGCCGCCGCGCGCGTTGATCGCGATCTGCTGTGTCGAGTTCAGCGTGTCGTAGGTGATGCCGTACTGCGCCAGGTTGGTAAAGGGCACCGTGCTGATCGCGGTGGTGGTGAAGCCTTCCAGCGACTTGCGGAACGCGTTGAAGCTGATCACGCCCTCGCGGCCCGTATAATATTCGAAGCCGAGGTCGAGGTTGGTCGACAGATAGGGTGCCAGCGCCGGGTTGCCGATCGTCGCCTGGTCCGCCGAGGGCGCACCGAAGTTCACGCCGGGCAGCTGCGCGGAAGGGTCGGGACGGGTCATCGTGCGCGATCCCGCCACGCGGACCACCGCATGTTCGCCGATATCATAGGCGAAGGTCGCGGCGGGCAGCCATTCGGAATAGACGTTCCGGGTGGTCGCGATGTTCACGATGCTGGGATAGCGCGCGCCGTCGGGCAGCGACGCGCCGCTCGCGGTGGTGTTGCGCGGATCGGGCAGCGAGACACGGCCCGAGATCGTCTGGATCGTGTTGACGTAGCGCACGCCGACATTGAAGCGCAGCGTGTTGCCGCCCAGTTCCTGCGACCCGTTGACCGTGGCGAAGGCCGACTTCACGACCTCGCGGATGAAGCCCGCGCTGGCGCCGGTGTTCGCGCCGCCATTCTCGGGGGCATTGTCGTGGAAGAACTGGTAGTTGCTGGCCTTGGCGAAGGCGGGCCAGTTGACCGTGACGAACCCGGCGGGCCCCGGCATCAGATAGCTGGAGGCCAGGTTGGCGGGGATCAGCGACCCACCATAGCTGACCGGGCCGCTCAGCCCGCTGGTGAAGCCGGTGCCATAGCCGGGATAGGTCGGATAGCCGGCCGGGGCGGCGCCCGGCGCGTTCAGGCCCGCGCAGGGCGGCTGGGTGTTGGGCGAGGGAACGGCGACGTTCGGATTGTTGCCGCACACCGCATTCTGCCAATATTGGCTGTTGTCGAAACCGCGGATCTGGCGCGAGGTGTCGTCATACGCACCGCCGACCTTCAGGTTGAGCGCGGTATCGCCCCAGGTCAGATCGCCGCGCAGCCCCTTGTTGATGTTGAGGCGGCGTTCGTCCTGCAGGTTGACGCGGCTGCCCGCGTTCCAGCCGAAATTCTTCGGATCGTTCAGGTCCAGCGCACTGGTGATCGTCGGGATGCCGCCATTGTTGGTGAAGGTGACGGTATTGCCGACGCCCAGTGGCGTGGTCATGCCGACGGTCGGGCTTTCGCGGTGGAAGGTCGACCGGGCGTAATTGCCCTGGAAGTTCAGCTTCAGCTTGTCGTCGATCTGCCATTCGCCACCGGGATTGACGCTCCAGAGGTGCGTCGTCTCGGTATAGGGGCGGAATTCGTTGAAGAACTGCGCATTGGCGAAGGTGCCGCCGGTCACGGTGCAGCCATTGCTGCAATCCGACTTGTCGAAGGTCAGGTTGGTCGGGATGATCGCGCCGTTGCGCACGATCCACGCCATGTTCTCGCGCGTCAACTCGTTCTTCTTAAAGCCGTACAAGCCGTCGACATAGAGGTGCAGCGTGTCGGTCGGGCGATATTCGGCGCTGACGATCGCGTTCACGCGGTCGCGGGGCCCACGGATGCTGGTGACACGACCCAGGCGCGGCAGCAGGCCGTTGTCGATCTGCTGGATGGTGGCGCCGGGATTGTTGGCGAGCAGGAAGTTACGGTCGATGACGGTGCCCGCAACGAGCCCGCCGCCAGCACCCGCCGGCACCGTCGTCGGAATCGTCCAGTTGCCGCCGCCGGTGCTGTTGCAGCCGCTGGTCGCGCCGCACTGCGCGGCGGTCAGCGCCGGGTTGGTATAGCCGATCGTCTCGAACCCGCGCGTATCGGTGAAGATGCGCTGCGCCGAGACGCCCGCCAGGATGCCGAAGGTTTCGTTGCGCCAGCTGCCGATCAGCGAGCCGCGTGCACCGATACGGTCTTCCGGCGTCTGCTTGGTGCCCTGGATGTTATAGGCGAGGAAGGGACCGTTACGGTCGAAAGGCCGGGCCGAGCGCAGGTCGATATTGCCCGCCGCGCCACCTTCGAGCAGGTCGGCGGTGTAGCTCTTGTTCACGGTCAGCTTGGTGAACAGGTCGGTCGGGAAGAAGCTGAGGTCGACCGAGCGGTCCGTCCCTTGCGCGTCGGTCGAACCCGACGAGGCGACCGCGATCGGCGCACCGTTCAGCGTAACGTTGGTGAAGTTCGAGCCAAGGCCACGAATGGCGACGTTGGTGCCCTCGCCGGTCACGTCGCGGGTGATGGTGACACCCGGAATGCGGTTGAAGGATTCCGCGATGTTCGTGTCGGGGAACTTGCCGATATCCTCGGCGAAGATCGAGTCGGTGAAGCCGGTCGAGGCGCGCTTGGCGTTGGTCGACTTCGCAAGGCTCGAGCGATAGCCGGTGACGACGATGTCCTCGGCCGACGTCCCCTGGGTGTCCAGCTGCGGGGCGGCGCGCTCGGCCGGGCCGTTGTCCTGGCCGTTGGCTGGCACCTGTTCCTGCGGCGGCGGCACAGCCTGCGCCAGGGCGGCAGAGGCATTCATCGCACCGATCGCGGTCGCGCACAGCAGGGCGACACGGCACAGGCGGACTGGGGGCACGGACTTCATCGCAAATCCTCTCTGTGGGTCCGCTGCCGTTCGTCGCGACATACGGGGTAATCTGTTGAAAGTCGGTCGGATGGTCCAGGTTCAGGCGGCGGTTTCATCCGGCAGGGCGCCAGGCATGGGCGTCCGTTCGGCCGGAGGCGGAACACCGGGCATGGCCGGGCGAATGACCTTGGAAACCAATCTTCATCCCCTCGAACCGTCTGACGCGGCTTGTTGATAGCGCTATCCATATTCCCACTGGTTAGTGAGTCAACAGCAAACTGGTCAGGCCGGAAGAGGTAAACCGTTATTCAGGGTCATGTGACATAGCGGCATCACATATCCTTGGTCGAAGTCGTTCATCCGGTGACGTTTTTGTCATCTTGGTAAGTGGCGTGCCGCATTGGCGTCTGGCCCGACCAAAAATCGGGCCTTTGCCCGGTAGCCATGTCTGGTTACCGGGTATCCGGATCGTCCGGTCAGTGCGCCTGACCGGGGGCGAGCGGGAATTGCCGGGCCTTGTACCAGGCCAGATCATGCTCGGGTGCACGCACGCCGTTGGGTAGCGGGCGATGGTTGACCGACATCCAATAGGCCAGGCTGGCGTCGCGCCACCACCGTGCCTCGCGCTCCTGAATGGCGAGGTAGGTCGCGGTTTTCTGCCATCGCTCGGCATCCACCTTGTCGCGCAGACCGTCCCATTGCCGCTGCATGGTCGCGACATAGGCGACGCCGCGATCATAATGCGCGACCAGATCCTCCCACAGGGTGCGGCCATCGGCCATGCGGTGATCCCAGGGCAGATGGTGGAACCAGAGCAGCATCGACTCCGGTGTCGTGCCGGGCTTGGCAAAGGCCCCGGCGACCGGCCCGGCATATTGCCCGACCGCATTGCTGCCCGTCGCCGTCCGGTCGAAGCCGATGCCGCTTGCGTCGGCGCGGTGGTAATAGACCGGATTCCACTCCGGCCGCGCCAGTTCGGACACCCAGGGGCCCGGTCCGTAATGATGACCCGTGGCCATCAGGTGGGCAAGGCCGAGCGCGCCGGTATAGTCGACCACCGCCTCACGCGATCCCATCATCATCGTGGTGACGGTGTCGACCAGCTGGCGGTCGGTGCCGAAGGTCTGCTGCGCCCATTCGCGCGCAATCCCCTCCGCCGACAGGTCGGGATCCCAGGCCAGTCGGCCAAAGGCGTACCAGTTGGCCTGATTGAAGGTCGATCCGCTCCAGTCGCGGTCGCGCCCGATATTGGCGACGCCCGCCATACCCGACAGGGCGTGATGCTCAGCCTTGCCATCGACGACATCGGCCACCGTCTCGCCGGGCTTCTGCCCGGTCCTGGCATCGAGCACTTCGGTGAATAGCGGGCCCAGATAGGCAAGGTGCGTCGCAAATCCCAGATATTCCTTGGTAATCTGGAACTCGATCATCAGCGGTGTGCGCGGCATCGCACCGAACAGGGGGTGGAAGGGTTCGCGCGGCTGGAAGTCGATCGCGCCGTTCTTCACCTGCACCAGCACATTGTCGGCGAACTTGCCGTCCAGCGGCTTGAACTCGGTATAGGCCTGTTTGGCGCGGTCTTCCGGATCGGTTTCGGCATAGACGAAGGCTCGCCACATCACGATCCCGCCATGGGGGCGGACGGCGGCGGCCAGCATGTTGGCGCCATCGGCATGGGACGCGCCATAGTCGCGCGGGCCCGGCTGGCCCTCGCTATTGGCCTTGACCAGAAAACCGCCGAAATCGGGGATGGTGCGATAGATTTCGTCCGCCTTGGCCTTCCACCAGGCGGCGACCGCCGGATCGCGCGGGTCGGCGGTCTTCAGTCCTCCCAACTCGATCGGTGCGGAAAACTTGACCGACAGATAGACCTTGATGCCCCATGGCCGGAACACATCCGCCAGCGCGGCGGCCTTGGCGATATAGGGCGCGGTCAGGCTGTCGGCCTTGGCATTGACGTTGTTCAGGACGGTGCCGTTGATCCCGATCGAGGCGTTGGCGCGGGCGTAATCGGTGTAGCGCGGGTCCTTGAAGTCGGGGAGCGTCCACCATTCCCACAGCGACTGGCCCGCATAGCCGCGCTCGATCGACCCATCCAGATTGTCCCAATGGTTCAGCACGCGCAGCCTGACCTTGGGAACGGAGCGGAGATCGACCGTCTCCGCTCGCCCGCCGCTGGCCAGATGCCGGATCAGCGCGAAGGCACCGTACAGGGCGCCCCGGTCGCTGTTGCCCGCGACCAGTATGACCCGCTGTCCATCGAGCGTGACGTTGCGGACCAGATAACCCTCTTCACCCAGCGATGCGAAGGGCAGCGCCAGCGTGCGCAGCGACGGGGCGGAGGCGGTTGCCAACACGACCTTCGGCGTGCCCGCAGGCAGCGCCCGGCGCAGTTCCGACGCGGCCAGCGTCAGGGTCGCGGTATCGCCGAGCGTCGTGACCATCGCGGGCTGATTCGTGGGAGCGACCGAGCGGAGCCAGAGCGCATAGCCGTCCTCGGCCTCAGCCGGACAGACCGCCATGACCAATGAGACAGACAGCGCTCCGATCAGTGTGCGGAAGCTGGGCATGGCATTCTCTCCTGATGCGTCGCCGATTGACAAGGCGCTGCTTGGCGATCACGTTACCGCTATCAGACCAATTGGCAAGTCGGGTTCGATCGGCTGTCTAACAGGAGGGGCCGTCATGACCCGCAGGCATATCATGTCTCGCCATGCCGTTTCGTGCGGCCTTCCGTCTGTCGTGCCCGCATTCGCCTGAAGGACGCCTCATGCCCAAGATCGTTGCCGCCCGCCTGATCGTCACGTCGCCGGGACGCAATTTCGTCACGTTGAAGATCGAATGCGACGACGGCACCACCGGCATCGGCGATGCGACGCTGAACGGCCGCGAACTGTCGGTCGCCAGCTATTTGCAGGATCACGTCATCCCCTGCCTGATCGGGCGCGACGCGCACCGGATCGAGGATATCTGGCAATATCTGTACAAGGGCGCCTATTGGCGGCGCGGGCCGGTGACGATGACCGCGATCGCGGCAGTCGACATGGCGCTGTGGGATATCAAGGGCAAGATTGCCGGGCTGCCCGTCTATCAGTTGCTGGGCGGTGCCTCGCGCGAGGGGTGCCTGGTCTATTGTCATGCCAACGGCACGAGCATCGCCGACACGATCGCAACCGCGATCGCGTACCGTGACGAGGGCTATCGTGCGATCCGCCTGCAATGCGGGGTGCCGGGCCTTGCCTCCACGTACGGCGTCGCCAAGGCGGGCCAGCGCTACGAGCCCGCGGACGGCGAACTGCCGACCGAGAGCGTCTGGTCGACCGAGAAATATCTGCGCGTCGTGCCCGAGCTGTTCGCAGCCGCGCGCGAGGCGCTGGGCTGGGACGTGCATCTGCTGCATGACGTGCATCACCGCCTGACCCCGATCGAGGCGGCGCGGCTGGGCAAGGATCTCGAGCCCTATCGCCCCTATTGGATCGAAGATGCGACCCCCGCCGAGGACCAGGAGGCGTTCCGCCTGATCCGCCAGCATACGACGACACCGCTGGCCGTCGGCGAGATTTTCAACTCGATCTGGGATACCAAGCATCTGATCGAGAACCGGCTGATCGACTATATCCGCGCCACGGTCGTCCATGCGGGTGGACTGACCCATTTGCGGCGGATCGCGGGGCTGGCCGATCTGTATCAGGTGCGAACGGGTTGCCACGGAGCGACCGACCTGTCGCCGGTGACGATGGCGGCGGCGCTGCATTTCGGCCTGTCCGTCCCCAATTTCGGCATCCAGGAACATATGCCGCACACCGAGGAGACCGACGCCGTCTTCCCGCATCATTACCGGTTCGACGAGGGCATGATGCACCCCGGCGATGCCCCCGGCCTGGGCGTCGACATCGACGAGAAACTGGCTGGCACATACCCCTATAAGCGCGCCTATCTGCCGGTGAACCGGCTTGAGGACGGCACCCTGTGGAGCTGGTGACATGGGCGGAGCTGGCGAGATGAGCGACCTGGACGACGCCGCCGCGACCGCGCCTGATACGGCGGCCCAGGCGGTCGCGCCGCCGCGTGGGCGGGTGCGTTGGTTGATCTGCGCGCTGCTGTTCGCGGCGGTCGTGCTCAGCTATATCGACCGGCTGGTGCTGGGGGTGCTGAAGCCGCAACTGTCGGCGCTCTATGGCTGGACCAATAGCGGTTATGGCGACATCACCGGCTATTTCCAGGTCGCCTATGGCCTGGGTTTCCTGCTGTTCGGCTGGCTGATCGACCGGATCGGGCCGCGCGCGGGGTATCTGCTGGCGATGGGGGCCTGGACGGTCGGGCATTTCGCCCAGACGCTCGTCACCTCGACCACCGGGTTCGCGCTCGCCCGCATTCCGCTGGCCTTTGGCGAGGCGGGGACGTTCCCGTCGGCGCTGGCCGCCGCGTCGCAGTGGTTTCCCCGCAAGGAGCGGGCGCTGGCGATCGGCATCTTCAACGCCGGGGCCAATGTCGGCGCGGTCGTCACGCCGCTGTTGGTCGGGTTCCTGATCGCCGATCTGGTGCTCGACTGGCGCTGGGCGTTCATCATCACCGGCCTGTTCAACCTGGTCTGGCTGACCGCCTGGTGGCGGCTCTATCATCCCCCGCACACCCATCCGCGCATCACGCCCGAGGAGCGCGCCTGGATCGAGGTCGAACCGGCCGAGACGGCGGGTCGCGCCGGTTTCCTGAAGGTGATGCGGCACCGCGAATCCTGGTCCTACATGACCGGGCGGTTCCTGATCGACCCGGTCTGGTGGACCTTCCTGTTCTGGCTGCCCGATTTCTTCCACAGCCGCTATGGCTATGACCTCAAGAGCTTCGGGCCGCCGCTGGTCGCCATCTATATCATGGCCGATGTCGGGGCGATCGTCGGGGGCTGGTACTCCTCGCGCCTGTTGAAGCGCGGGATGCAGACCGGCCGCGCGCGCAAGCGGGCGATGTTCGCCTGCGCGCTGTTCGCCCTGCCGGTGATGTTCGCCGCGCAGGCCAGCAGCATCTGGATCGCGGTGGCGATGATCGGCCTGGCCTGTGCCGCGCATCAGGGCTTCTCGACCAACCTCTTCGCGCTGCCGGGCGACCAGTTTCCGCGTTATGCGCAAGGGACGCTGATCGGGCTGGGCGGCTTTTCGGGCGCGGTGGGCGGCTTCATCGCGTCCAAGGCGCTGGGCGTCCTGCTCGACCGGGTGGGGAGCTATCAACCCTTCTTCATCGCCTGTGGCATGGCCTATCTGGTCGCGCTGCTGGTCTTCCACCTGCTCAACCCGCGCTACCGGGACGTGCGGATCGCGGGCGGTGCAGCGGCGGGCGCTTGACCGGCGCGACGCATTCGTCCTGAACGCCGCGCATGAGCTGGCTGGAAATCGTCGCCTTCGTCCTGGGCGTTGCCAATGTCACGCTGGTCGTGCGGCGCAGCCTGTGGAACTACCCCGTCGCACTGGTGATGGTGTCGCTCTACGGGCTGCTGTTCGCGCGCGAGCGTTTGTACAGCGACGCCGGGCTTCAGGTCTTTTTCTTCGCGATCAACCTTTATGGCTGGATCGTCTGGCGCCGCAGTCTGGCGCGCGAGGGCGCGGTGCGGGTCGGGACGTTATCCGGCCAAGCCCGGCTGGCATGGGCGGCGGGGATCGCGGTAGCGGCTTTGCTCTGGGGAACGGCCATGGCGATGATGACCGATGCCGCCATGCCCTATTGGGATGCCGCCAATGCGGCGGCGAGCATCGCCGCGCAGATCCTGCTGGCGCGGCGGCGGTTGGAGAACTGGTTGCTGTGGATCGCGGTCGATATATCGTCGATCGCGCTTTATGCTGTGAAGGGGCTGACGCTGACCGCCATTCTCTACGTCATCTTCCTGGGGCTGTCGCTATGGGGGTATCGCGAGTGGCGGGTGCGGGCGTGACGAGCATCTGCCTGCACGGGCCCGAAAGCACCGGCAAGTCGACCGTCGGCCCGCGCCTGGCACAGGCACTTGGCGGGCGGTATCTGGGCGAATGTGGCCGTGACTATGCCGAGGCGCATGGGACCGACTTTACCATGGCCGATCTGGTGGCGATCGGGCAGGGGCATGACGCGCGGCTGGCCGAGGCGCTGGCCAGCGGGCCGTGGCCGGTCGTCACCGATACCGATCCGCTGATGACCGCCGTCTGGGCCGACATGCTGCTTGGGGCACGTGACCCGTGGTTTGGCGAGTGGAACCGGCTGTCCGACGCCTATCTGTTGTTCGCCCCCGACCTGCCCTGGGTGGAGGACGGCACCCGGTTGTTCGGGACGCGGGTGGAGCGCCAACGCTTCTTCGATCTGTCGCGCGCCGAACTGGATCGGCGCGGTGTCCCGTACGCGCTGATCGAGGGGCAGGGCGAAAGTCGCTATGCAAATTGCATCGCCGCGCTAGAGCACTTTGGCATCCGCCCGCATCTTTGCTAGTGGCGTGATCGAATAGCTTTTCAGGAAACCCTTCCCCCCGTGTCCACGCCGCTCGACAAGATCCGCAACTTTTCCATCATCGCGCATATCGACCATGGCAAGTCGACGCTCGCCGATCGCCTGATCCAGTTCACCGGTGGCCTGACGGACCGTGAAATGAGCGAACAGGTTCTCGACAACATGGAGATCGAGAAGGAACGCGGCATCACCATCAAGGCGCAGACCGTGCGCCTGGCGTACAAGGCGCAGGACGGCGAGACGTACACGCTGAACCTGATGGACACGCCGGGCCATGTCGACTTCGCCTATGAGGTCAGCCGGTCGCTGGCGGCGTGCGAGGGCGCGCTCCTTGTCGTCGACGCGGCGCAGGGCGTCGAGGCGCAGACGCTGGCCAATGTCTATCAGTCGATTGAGCATGACCATGAGATCGTGCCGGTCATCAACAAGATCGACCTTCCCGCCGCCGAACCCGAAAAGGTCCGTGCCGAGATCGAGGATGTGATCGGCATCGACGCATCGGGCGCGGTGCTGGCCAGCGCCAAGTCGGGCATCGGCATCGGCGACATCCTGGAAGCGATCGTCAAGAACATCCCCGCGCCCAAGGGCGACGCGGCCGCGCCGTTGAAGGCGATGCTGGTCGACAGCTGGTACGACCCCTATCTGGGCGTCGTCATCCTGGTCCGCGTGATGGAAGGCACCCTGAAAAAGGGGCAGCAGATCAAGTTCATGCAGGCGGGCACCACCCACCTGATCGACCGGGTCGGCTGTTTCCGCCCGAAGATCGAGCAGTTGACCGAGCTGGGCGTGGGCGAGATCGGTTTCATCACCGCACAGATCAAGGACGTGGCGCAGGCGCGCGTCGGCGACACGCTGACCGATGCCAAGAAGCCGACCGAGCAGGCGCTGCCGGGCTTCAAGGAAGTTCAGCCGGTCGTGTTTTGCGGCCTGTTCCCGGTCGACGCCAACGATTTCGAAAAGCTGCGCGAGTCGATCAGCAAGCTGCGGTTGAACGACGCCTCGTTCAGCTTCGAGATGGAAACCTCGGCCGCATTGGGCTTCGGCTTCCGCTGCGGCTTCCTGGGGCTGCTGCATCTGGAGATCATCCAGGAACGGCTGACCCGCGAGTACGACCTAGACCTGATCACCACCGCGCCGTCGGTGGTCTATCAGATCGAGCTGAGCCATGACGGCGGACAACTCGACCTGCACAACCCGGCCGACATGCCCGATCCCAACAAGATCGCGTCGATCAGCGAGCCGTGGATCGAGGCGACCATCTATGTCCCCGACGAATATCTGGGTTCGATCCTGAAGCTGTGCCAGGACCGGCGCGGTATCCAGAAGAACCTGACCTATGTCGGCGGGCGCGCGCAGGCGACCTATGAACTGCCGCTCAACGAAGTGGTGTTCGACTTCTACGACCGGTTGAAGTCGCTGTCGAAGGGTTATGCCAGCTTCGACTATCACCAGATCGGCTATCGCGAGGGCGACCTCGTGAAGATGTCGATCCTGGTCAACGAGGAGCCGGTCGACGCGCTGTCGATGATCGTGCACCGCGGCACCGCCGAGACGCGCGGGCGTGGCATGTGCGAGCGGCTGAAGGAACTGATCCCACGCCACCTGTTCAAGATCCCGATCCAGGCGGCGATCGGCGGCAAGGTGATCGCACGCGAGACGATCAGCGCGATGCGCAAGGACGTGACCGCCAAATGTTACGGCGGTGACGCAACGCGTAAGCGCAAGCTGCTGGAAAAGCAGAAAAAGGGTAAGGCCAAGATGCGCGAGTATGGCTCGGTCAGCATCCCGCAGGAAGCCTTTATCGCCGCGCTCCGCATGGGCGACGAGGCGTAAGGCCATCTGTTCCTCCCCTGCAAGGGGAGGGGGACCATGCGCAGCATGGTGGAGGGGTGTCCCGTTCTCGATAGGGTGATACCCCTCCGTCAGGCCTGACGGCCTGCCACCTCCCCTTGCAGGTGAGCAATTTCGGTGGAGATCAACGGGATAAAATCGTTCCTTGCGCGTTACAGCCGTCTGACGCCATCAGGGCGAAAAGGGGGATGTCGATGAAGGGGTTTCGGTTTGTCGCGCTGGTCGGCGCACTCGGCTTGTCGACGCCCGCCATGGCCCAGGATCGTGCCCCGCTGGTCCTCGCCGCCGCCAGCCTTCAGGAATCGATGACCGCCGCCGCCGATGCCTGGGCGAAGAAGGGGCATCCGCGCCCCGTCATCTCCTTCGCGGCTTCCTCGGCGCTGGCGCGGCAGGTGCAGGCGGGCGGCAAGGCGGACCTCTTCGCTTCGGCGGACGAAGAATGGATGGACGTCCTGCAAAAGGACGGCCTGCTGGCAGACCGTACCCGCAGCGCCTTTCTGGGCAACCGCCTGGTCGTGATCGCGCCTGCGGGCAAGGGCGGGCAGGTGACGACGCGCACATTGGGCAAGACGCTCTCCGCCGGGCCGCTCGCCATGGCCGATACCGACAGCGTCCCCGCAGGTAAGTACGGCAAGGCGGCACTCGAAAAGCTGGGCGCCTGGCCGATGGTCGCAGCGCATGTCGTGCGCGCCGAGAATGTGCGCGCGGCGCTCGCCCTCGTCGAGCGGGGGGCGGCCCCCTACGGCATCGTCTACGCCACCGACGCCAATGCCTCGTCGCGGGTCCGGGTGGCGGGCCTGTTTCCGGCCGCCAGCCATCCGCCGATCACCTATCCGCTGGCCCGGCTAAAGGCCTCGACCAATCCTGAAGGGGAGGGGTTCCGCCGCTTCCTGCTGTCGGGTGAAGGCAAGGCGATCTTCCGCCGTTACGGTTTCGCGACGCGATGAGGTCGTGATCCTGTCGGCCGAGGAGTGGGGGATCGTTCGCCTGTCGCTGCTGGTCGGCGGCACGGCGATGCTCGTGACCTTGCCTGTCGCCTTCGTGCTTGCCTGGGCATTGGCGCGCGGCCGGTTTCCGGGGCGGGTGCTGCTCGACGGCATCGTCCACCTGCCGCTGGTCGTGCCGCCGGTCGTCACCGGCTGGGTCTTGCTGCTGGCCTTCGGGCCGGAGGGGCCGGTCGGCCGCTGGCTGGCGGAGTGGTTCGGGGTCAGCGTGCTGTTCCGCTGGACCGGCGCGGCGATCGCGGCGGCGGTGATGGCGCTGCCGCTCGTCGTCCGCGCCATCCGCCTGTCGATCGAGGCGGTCGATCCCCGGCTGGAACAGGCCGCCCGGACGCTGGGCGCGGGGCGGATGCGGGTGTTCGCCACCATCACCCTGCCGCTTTGCGCACCCGGCATATTGGCCGGGCTGGTGCTGGGCTTTGCGCGGTCGATCGGCGAGTTCGGTGCGACCATCACCTTCGTCTCCAACGTGCCCGGCGAGACGGCGACCCTTCCGCTCGCCATCTATTCCGCGCTCCAGCGGCCGGGCGGCGAGGATATGGTCTGGCGGTTGGCCAGCGTGTCGGTGGTGTTGTCGCTGATCGCGCTGATCGCATCCGAATGGCTGGCGCGCCGCATGGGTCGGGGGCTGCATGTCCTTTGACGTCGATGTGGCGGTGCGGCGTGGCGACAGCCGGATCGCGGCGCGCTTTACGACCGGTCCCGGCGCGACGATCCTGTTCGGCCCGTCCGGCGTCGGCAAGACCAGCATATTGCAGATGGTTGCCGGGCTTTTAAGGCCGGAGACCGGGCATGTTCGCGTGGGCGGCGAGACGCTGTTCGACGCTGCGACCGGGACGGATCAGAAGCCCGAGGATCGCCGTCTAGGTTATGTCTTTCAGGAGCCACGCCTCTTTCCGCATATGCGGGTCGCGGCCAATCTCCGTTACGGGATGGTGCGTGGCGGTGGTGACTGGGACGGCGTCATCGCGATGCTGGGTATCGGCCATCTGCTCGATCGCTGGCCGCGCGGTTTGTCAGGGGGCGAGGCACGCCGGGTGGCGATCGGCCGCGCGCTGCTCAGCGACCCGCGCGTGCTGCTGCTGGACGAGCCCTTATCGTCGCTGGACCGGGCGCGGCGTGGCGAGATCCTGGAGGCGCTGGTTGCCGTGCGCGATACGACCGGCATCCCGATCCTGATGGTCACCCACGACCCCGACGAAGCCGAACGGATCGCGACCGATATCGTCCGCTTATGACCGCGTGACTTGTTCCGGCGGGGTGCACCACAGCGCCTTGTTGATCAAATGCGGTCGGGGACAGGGCTGGTCGGGCAGGGGGATCGCTTCCCCCGGCCACCAAAGCTTCAGACGGCGAAGCATCTCGGGCATGTCGGAATCGATCACCGGCAGGTCATTGCCGTCGCCATAGCGCGTGACGCTGCGATAGCGCAGCACGGGCGTGTAACGACCCCCCGGTCCCGGCCGATCGACGGTGATCCAGAAGCCAAAAGGCGCATCCCGTGTCGGTTCGGCCGAGACGATCGCGCCGCGCAGCTTGCCAGCGGTGATGAAGCGGACGTCCTGATTGTTGTTGCGGCCGGTGACGCGCCGATAGACGGGAACGAAACGCTGGCTGGCCCGGTCATAGCGTAGCGCTGCCCGGCCCACGAGCTGATCGCCATTGCCGCCATGCAAGCTCGCGACCTGCATCCATAATAGCGGGCGGTCGGGCGCTGCGCGGACGATCCGCGCCGCCTCAAGATAATGGATGGTATCGAACGCGCTGCTGGTGCCCGCCAGGTGCAGCAGGTCGTCCAGCGCGGGGCGGCAGTTCCTGCCGCCATCGGACGTGATACAAAGGTGCAGTTGGCCGGGCGCGGGATTGCCGCCTGCATCTTCGGTCGGCGGCCCCTGTTGGCTCAGCAACTCCCAGCCGGGGGGCAGTCCGAAGGCGCGAGACAGGTCCAGGGGGGCGGGTGCCGCGGCGCAGAGCCAGACCAGTGCCACCCCGGCGGCCGTCATGTATCGGGTCAGGGGCCCCAAGGACCGAATGTCGCAGGCCACCGGCATCCCCTTTCGGATAACAGACCGTCGGAAACGATGCCGGGTCTCGCGTGATCGTGCGGTGAACACTGCATGACGTTTCGTCTAAACGTGCGTGGGCGACCTAGAAAAGCGTCGTCAGCAGAACCCCGCCGACGATCGCGATCCCCGACAGGATCTGGCGCAGACCCAGCGTCTCGCGGAACAGCCGGTGCCCGGCCATCGCGGCGATCGGCGCCTCGATGATGCCCAGGGCGCGCACCGGGGCGGCGGGTGACAGGGCCAGGGCGATGAACCAGCCCGCCGAGGCGCAGGCGCCGCACAAGCCAGCCCCCAGCGAGGGGCGCCAGCGGCGCACGACCTCGACCAAAGTCGCCGGGTCGCGCCAGGCCAGGATCAGGCCCAGTGCGGCAGTCTGCATCGCCTGAACGACGGCGACGCAAACCAGCGCGGCGAAGACGGGATGGGCGGGATCGAGCGCCAGGGCGGCATGGCGAAAGGCATTGAGCGAAAAACCGAAGAACAGCCCCGAGGCCAGCCCCATCGCCGCCCCGATCAACGAGGCGCGGCGTTGATCGGCCGGGGGCCAAGAGAGGGCGACCAGACCGATGGTGGTGATACCGACGCCGACCCAGGCCACGCCGCTGATCCGGTCATGATAGACGATCAGGCCAAGCAGCGCCGCCAATGGCAGCGAGCTTTGCTGGAGCGCGGTGCCGACGGCAAATCCCGAGCGGCGCATGGCATCGAGCAAGGCGGCCGTCGCCAGCACCTGCGCAGTGGCCCCGACGACCGCCGAAAGCCAGAACGCCCCACTCCAGTGGAGATCGGCGCCGGGCATGACGAAATGGGCCAGCGTGACGAACAGGATCGAGAAGGGCAGGCCGAACAGGAACCGGACCAGCGTCGCACCCCATGGTCCGGACGACGACATGACGCCGCGCTGCAGGGCGTTGCGACCGACCTGAAATGTCGCGGCTGCAATGGTGGCGGGGATCCACAAGGGGTTCGTCATGATGGGCCCATACCCCGTCATGCTGCATTCGCGAAGTGCACCTGCGCGACGAATACGCCATCAACCGGCGGGGATTTTGCCCGCCATGTCGTGATAGACGGTCACCTGCTCAAGCACGTGCATCTCGCCCGACCAGATTTCCATATGGTAGACCATGTGCCGATCGAAATATATGCGAGCCTCATATCCGGCGGCGGCATCGCCACCCGACAGGGTCAGTCGATATCGTTCGGGTGCGATGCGGATGACACCGGCCGTCGAGACATCGGCGAGGAGCAGGGGCAGCCGGTCGGGTATTGGCACGCGCTTGCCGTGGACCCGAATTGACAGCGCATCGACCAGCGAACAGGCCGTCCAACCGCCGGTGCAGCGCGTCGCGCGGTTCGGCGCGTTCTCGGCGGGCGTGGCGACCCTGGTGGTCAGGTCGATGGCGACGGTCCCGACGGTGATATGCGTTTCGCCCTGCGGCGCGACCGGGTGCCTCGCAGGCGCGTCGCGGGCCTTGCCGGGGCTGCTCGCCACAAAACCGCCTGCCAGGATCAGGCCGATCATCGTCCGTCGCATCCGACTTCCCCCGTTGGTGCGGCGGTCAGTATCGATGGGTTTCCGTGAGGCCATGCTGACGAAGGAATGACATTTGCGCCCAAACGAAAAGGGCGGCCCGTTGCCGGACCGCCCCTTCGTGCTTCGTGGCTTGCCCCCGATGGTTCGCACCATCCAAGGCCGCCCGCGTCTTAGCGCTTCGAGAACTGGAAGCTGCGACGCGCCTTGGCGCGGCCATACTTCTTACGCTCGACGGTACGGCTGTCGCGGGTCAGGAAGCCAGCGGCCTTGACCGGAGCGCGCAGAACCGGCTCGAACTTGGTCAGCGCCTGGCTGATGCCGTGCTTGACCGCACCGGCCTGGCCCGACAGACCGCCGCCCTTGACGGTGCAGATCACGTCATACTGACCTTCGCGCTCGGTGATGCCGAACACCTGGTTGATGACGAGACGCAGCGTCGGACGCGCGAAATAGACTTCCTGGTCACGACCGTTGATCGTGATCTTGCCCGAACCCGGCTTCAGCCAGACGCGAGCCACGGCGTCCTTGCGACGGCCGGTGGCATAGGCGCGGCCGAACTTGTCCAGTTCCTGCTGACGCAGCGGGGTGGTGCTGACGCGCTCGACGGGAGCGGCGGGGGCTTCGCCCTCGGCGGTCGGCTGCGCGGTGGCGACGGCGGCCTGCTGGTTCAGCGTGGCGCCCAGATCGGCGAGCGACTGGCGGTTATCGGACATTATGCGCCCACCTTGTTCTTGCGGTTCATCGACGCGATGTCGAGGACTTCGGGGTTCTGCGCGGCGTGCGGATGCTCGGTGCCGGCGAAGATACGCAGGTTGCGCATCTGCTCACGACCCAGCGGACCACGCGGGATCATACGCTCGACGGCCTTTTCCAGGACGCGCTCCGGGAAGCGGCCTTCCAGGACCTTGGCGGCGGTGATGCCCTTGATACCACCAGCGTAACCGGTGTGCTTGTAGTACACCTTCTGGCCCAGCTTGTTGCCGGTGAAGCGAACCTTGTCCGCGTTGATGACGATGACATTGTCACCGCAATCGACGTGCGGGGTGAACGACGTCTTGTGCTTACCGCGCAGGATGTTCGCGATGATGGTGGCGGCACGACCGACGACCAGACCATCGGCATCGACGATATGCCACTTCTTTTCCACTTCGTGCGGCTTGGCCGACTTGGTGGTCTTCATGAGCGCCTTCATGGGCGTGAGACCTTTCGGTTTGAAATGCAACACGCCGCCCGTTGGATCGGACGGCGCGAACGAGGGCCCAATGCTGGAATGCCCCCGAATTGTCAAGCAAAGCGCGGGTTTGCTGACGGGTATTATAATACCTTGGCGGTTTGGCGAGGGGTGCCGAGCCGGTGTGCGCAGGCCGTGGCGGCGATCAGGAGCAGCGCGGCATTGGCCTGGTGCGCGACCGCGATGTCGATCTGCACCCCCGACAACAAGGTGGCGATGCCCAGGCCGATCTGGACGACGACCAGCATGATCACCAGCCACCCCGCACGCAGGCCGCCGCGCTTGATCGTGCGCGCCGCCATCCATATCAGCAGCCCCGCCGCGGCAAAGGCGAACCAGCGGTGGATGAACTGCACCACGACGGGATTGTCGAAGACGTTGGCGATGCCGGGCGACATCATCGGCGTGCCCGCCGGGAACCAGGCATCGCCCATCAGCGGCCAGCTGGAAAAGGCATAGCCCGCGTCGAGCCCGGCGGTCAGCGCGCCGAACATCAGCTGGACGAACAGGGCCAGCACGGTCGCGCCGCCGATCCAGGTCGGCCGGGCAGGGGCCGACAGGCGGTTGCGCTCCAGCGCGCTCAGGTCCAGCGCGGTCCAGACGATGCCCGCCAGGATGAACAGCGCGGTCAAGAGGTGGACGGTCAGCCGGATATGGCTGACATCGGTCCGCTCGACGAGGCCCGAGGCGACCATCCACCATCCGATCGCGCCCTGCATCCCGCCCAGCGCGAGCAGCGCGACGAGGCGCGGCTTGTAGCCGACCGGAATGGCCTTCCTCGCCCAGAACCAGATCAGCGGCAGGGCAAAGGCCATGCCGATCACCCGGCCGAGCACCCGGTGGAGATATTCCCAGAAGAAGATCGCCTTGAACCCGGCCAACGTCATGTCGCGGTTGAAGGTCCAATATTCGGGAATGCGCTTGTAATTGGCGAACTCGGCTTGCCACTGCGCGCCGGTCAGGGGCGGTACGATGCCGGTGATCGGCTTCCATTCGGTGATCGACAAGCCGCTGTTCGTCAGGCGGGTGATCCCGCCGACCACGACCATGGCGACGATCAGCCCGGCGACCATGAACAGCCAGCGGGCAACGGCACGGGGACGGGCGGTGACCATGAAGGCAGGGCTCGGTTGCAGCATGTGCGCGAACATAGGATGTCGCGCCCGCGCGCGATAGTGGACCGAATGCCCCGCCAGCCGGACCTTGCCGCAGGATGCGCCACCGCCTAGATCATTGGAATGGCCCATGCTCATACTCATCAGGAGCCCCAAGGGGCGGATCTCGCCCACGCGGCCAAGACCACGCTGGAGCGCGCGGGCGAACAATGGACCGCCATGCGCGCCAGCGTGTTCGACGCGCTGGCCGGGTTCGACAAGCCTGCCTCTGCCTATGATATCGCCGATGTCATGTCGAAGGCGCAGGGCCGCCGGGTCGCCGCCAACAGCGTCTATCGCATCCTCGACCTGTTCGTCGGTGCCAATCTGGCGCGACGGGTGGAGAGCGCCAACGCCTATGTCGCCAATGCGCATCCCGATTGTATGCACGACTGTATCTTCCTGGTGTGCGACGGATGCGGACAGACCACGCATATCGACGACGATCGGCTGACCAACGCGGTCCGCGACGCCGCACGCGGGGCAGGGTTCAGCCCCGAACGCCCGGTGATCGAGGTTCGCGGACGCTGCGCGGTGTGCGCCAAGGCGTGATCGAGATTCCTTAGCGCCTTCGTCATTCCTGCCCTGAAAGGGGAGGATGGCGGTTGCGGGTCTTGCCGCACGTTCCAACCGTGGACACCCCTCCGTCAGGCCTTCGGCCTGCCACCTCTCCTTGCAGGGGAGGAATTGAATGAATGTCGATGGGGCTTGGTTGGGGCCGGGTTAGCCTCGCCCAAGCTGCGCTAGCCAGAAAGCATGGCAGGCTCGGCTGACCCTCTCTCGTGGCCACGGGAGAAGGAAGAGGCGGGGCGCAATATCAACATGTTGCATTTCGGCGTCACCTCCGGCTGCGTCGACCGGCTGTGTCATTTTCAGACATTGACACCCGTCCCGAAACAGGAAATGAAGCTGGTAACGTTACCAGAAAACAAGAATCAAGGGGATGAGGATCATGATGATGAAGGGTATGCACGCCCGGCGTTCGCGCTGCCGCGTCCTGGGCGCCGTCAGCCTGATGGTGCTGGCCGGTGGAATCGCCGCCACGCCGGCCTGGGCGCAGGTTCCGCCCAACGAGGCCGTTCAGGCCGACCCTGCCACTCCAGCCAATGGCCAGAACGTGACCGCCGCCCCCGCGGCGGCGGCCGATCAGGTCGATGACGGTGCGGCGCGTGACATCATCGTGACCGGATCGCGCATCACCACCGGCGGCTTCACCGCGCCGACCCCGACGACGGTGATCGGCGAGGAACAGATCGCCGCCAACGCACAGCCCAACATCTTCACCACCGTCGCCCAGCTTCCCTCGCTCCAGGGTTCGACCGGCACCGCGACGAACACCTTCAGCACCTCGAGCGGGCAGCAGGGGCTCAGTTCGTTTTCGCTGCGTGGCGTCGGCGCGATCCGCACCCTGACGCTGCTTGACGGACAGCGCGTCGTCGGTGCGAACGTGACCGGCGTTCCCGACATCAGCCTGTTCCCGCAGCTACTGATCAAGCGCGTCGATGTGGTCAACGGCGGTGCCTCGGCCTCCTATGGCTCGGACGCGGTCGGCGGTGTGGTCAACTTCATCACCGATACCCGGTTCAAGGGGATCAAGGGCAATGTCCAGGGCGGCCTGACCACCTATGACGACGATGGTCAGGTGCTGGTCCAGCTGGCCGGGGGTACCAGCCTGCTGAACGACACGCTGCACGTCATCGCCAGCACCGAATATGCGCATGAGGACGGTGTCGGCGGTGGCGACTTCGGCATCGGCCTGGCGGGCGGGCGCGACTGGTTCCGCCAGTCGACGTTGATCAACCGCAACGTGCTGAATGACGGAGCGCCGCAATATCTGTTCCGCGACTTTGCCCAGTCCTACAACTACACCAAATACGGCCTGATCACCGCCGGGCCGCTTCAGGGCACCGCCTTCGACCAGTCGGGCAATCCGTTCCAGTTCCAGTACGGCTCGAACGGCGTGCCGGCACGCGACGCGGCGGGCAATGTCCGCGGTTGTCTGCCCGGCTTCTGCCAGGGCGGCGACCTGTCGGGCAATGTCGATGCCGGACGCTCGCTCCAGTCGAAGATACAGCGGGTGAACAGCTATGGCCGGATCGGCTATGACTTCGCGCCCAATGGCGAGATCTATGGCACGATCAATATCGGCCAGGTGAAGACCAACAACCAGCCGGTCGGCGGGCAGAACCGCCCCAACCTGACCATCCAGTGCGCCAATCCGTACGTCCCCGCGCTGGTCAAGGCGGCTTGCACGACGGCTGGCATCACCAATTTCCAGTACGGCACCAGCAACGCTGCGCTGGGCAACAGCCAGGTCTATACCGATCGCCGCCAGTTCCGCTTCGTCGCGGGCGCCAAGGGGCGTGAGGCGGTGCTCGGGTCCGACTGGTCGTACGACATGTATTACGAGCACGGGACCAACTATACCGATGTCGACGTCAGCAACATCATGTTGTCGCGTCGCTTCAACCAGGCGATCAACGCGACGACGCTGAACGGCGCGATCGTCTGCGCCGATGCCACCGCGCGCGCCAATGGGTGCCAGCCGCTCAACATCTTCGGCGGCAACCCTTCCGCCGCCGCGCTCAACTACATCATGCCGCAGGCGGGCCCGTACCAGCGGACGCGCCAGACTCAGGACGTCATCAGCCTGAACTTCTCGGGCTCGCCCTTCTCGTCCTGGGCAGGGCCGGTGTCGATCGCGTTCGGCGGCGAGTTCCGCCACGAATTCTACCGCGTGCGCGCCGATCCGTACGGCGCGGGCTTCGCCAACACCCCGGCCAATGCCGCCTATCCGGCGGACCCCGCGCTGCTGGATGCGGGCAACAACTGGTATGCGGGCAACTACAAGAACGGGTCGGGCGCCTATAGCGTCAAGGAAGCCTTTGTCGAAGCGAACTTGCCGATCATCAATTCGGATGCGGGCGGCCGGGCCAATATCAACGGCGCGGTGCGCGTCACCGACTACAGCACCTCGGGCACCGTCTGGGCGTGGAAGGTCGGCGGCACCTGGGACCTGCCGGTCGACGGCCTGCGCATCCGTGGCGTGACCTCGCGCGACGTTCGCGCGCCCAACCTGTCGGAACTGTTCGCAGCCCCCGTCACGACGACGCTGCCGGGCTTTTTCGACCCGTTCCGCAACGTCAACGTGCTGGCGCTCCAGAACACCATCGGCAACGTCAACCTGACGCCCGAAATCGCGCGCAACACGACGCTGGGCATCGCCTTCTCCAACTCCCAGGCGATCCCGGGCCTCAGCCTGTCGGTCGACTATTACAAGATCAAGATCACCGACGTGATCTCCAGCCTGGGCGCACAGGATATCGTCAACCTGTGCTATCTGAACGTCGCGCCGGAGACGTGCGGCGTGTTCAACCTGAACAATCCGAACGGGCCGAACTTCATCAACGTCCAGTCATTCAACCTGGCGTCGATCCTGACCGACGGCTTCGATATCGAGGCGAGCTATCGCTGGCGCAGTCCGATGGGCCTGCCGGGCAGCCTGACGCTGCGCGCGCTGGCGACCAATATCCGGCGCTTCATCACCGATACCGGCCTGCCGAACACGATCCCGAACGACACGGCGGGCGTGAACATCGGCAATACGCCGAAGTGGAAGTGGCTAGCGGTGCAGACCTATGCCACCGACGACTGGTCGCTGCTGCTCCAGGAGCGCTGGTTCAGCGACGGCAAGCTGGGCAATCAGTATATCCAGTGCACGACCGGCTGCCCCGCCTCGACCGCCAACCGGCCGACGATCGACAATAATTTCATCCCCGGCGCCTTCTATTTCGACATTGGCGGCACGTATAACCTGAACAAGGCGGCCACCGCCTATTTCAAGGTCGACAATGTGTTCAATCGCGACCCGGCCCGGTCGCCCTATTTCGTCAACCCGGCGTTGTATGACGTGCTCGGCCGGGTGTTCCGGGTCGGCGTCCGGTTCAGCTTTTAAGAGGGGATGACATGAAGAAGTCGCGGATGATGGCACCCCTGTTGCTGGCGGTGCTGATGGGGACGGCGGCGGCGGATACGCCGCCCGCCACCCCAGGCTCAAACCCGATCATCCGCGACCGCTTCACCGCGGACCCCGCGCCCCTGGTCGTGGGCGACCGGCTGTACCTCTATGTCGGGCATGACGAGGCGCAGCGCGACGAGATGTTCAACATGAAGGAATGGCTGGTCTATTCCACCAACGACATGCGCCACTGGACCCCGCACGGGCCCATCATGAACGTAAAGGACTTCAAATGGGCCAAGAAGGACGCGTGGGCCAGCCAGGTCGTCCGCAAGAACGGCAAATACTGGTTCTACGCCGCGGTCGAGCATGACGATACCCATCCGGGCAAGGCGATCGCGGTCGCCGTCTCGGACAAGCCGACCGGCCCGTTCGTCGATGCCAAGGGCTCCGCGCTGATCACCAACGAGATGACGCCCAAGGGCACGCATAGCTGGGAGGATATCGACCCGACCGTGCTGACCGATGACGACGGCACGACCTGGATCGCATGGGGCAACCGGCAATGCTATATCGCCAAGCTGAAGCCGAACATGATCGAGATCGATGGCCCGATCACCGAGATCACGCCGCCGCATTTCGAGGAGGGGCCCTGGCTGCACAAGCGGGGCAAGCTCTATTACCTGACCTATGCCTCGCTCGACCGGACGACGCAGCGCGACGAGCATATCTCCTATGCCACCGCGCCGTCGTTGAAGGGGCCCTGGACCTATCGCGGGCTGCTGACGGGCTCGGGCAAGTACAGCTTCACCATCCATCCCGGCATCGCCGAGTTCAAGGGCAAGTCCTACCTGTTCCTGCACAATGCGAACCTGGCGATCGGCGACCAGAGCGGCGCGATCGGACGGCGCGCGGTGACGGTCGAGCGGCTCTATTACAATCCCGACGGGACGATGAAGCCGGTGGTCCAGACCGAAGCCGGCGTGACGGCGGCGGCACGGTAGGGGGAGGTGGGTCTTTTCGTCATTTGCTGTCCCCTCATTCCTGCCACTGGGGATCATGCGCAGCATGGTGGAGGGGTGTCCCGCTGTCGAGAGGACGACACCCCTCCGTCAGGGCTGCGCCCTGCCACCTCCCCTTGCAGGAGAGGTACAGGTTTACGAGCGTGGTGGGGCGGTGGATTGCCGTTCGACCAGCTGATGCTCCAGCACCGTGATGCGCGGCTCGCCATCGACCTTCGGCGCGCCGCCACGGATTTCTTGGATCAGCCTTTGCAACGCCTCGGTCGCCAGCGCGCGGACCGGCTGGTGGATGGTGGTGAGCGGCGGCCAGAGCGTCGTCGCCGCCGTGCTGTCGTCGAAGCCCACCACGGTCAGGTCGCCCGGCACGTCCAGATGCCGCCGATGCGCGACCGAGACGATCGCGGCGGCCATGTCGTCGTTGCTGGCGAAGATGGCGGTCGGCGGCCGCTCGCCGTTCAGCAGTGCCTCGCCCGCGGTCAGGCCCGAGGCATAGCTGAAGTCGCCCTGCACGATCCGCGTCTCCAGTCCGTCCTGCTCGGCGACCGCACGGCGAAAACCCGCCAGGCGCGCGATACTGGCCGACTGGTCGGGATTGCCGTGGACGAAGCCGATGCGACGATGGCCCAGGCCGATCAGGTGACGGGTCATGTCATAGGCGGCACGGTCATTGTCGATCCAGACGCAGATCGCATCCGGGGCGACGCCACCGACCACCGCGACGGGCAGACCCGCCCCGCGCACGATCTCGCGCAGGAAGGGGGATTCGCCGAGCGGCGGCGCCAGGAGCAGACCGGCGATGCGCTGCGCGATCAGGCCCTGGATCGCCTCGCGGGTGGGGGGGCGCCCCTGTTCGCCCTTCAGCAGGAACAGCTGCACCGCGCGGGTCGAGGCTTCCTCGAACACGCCGACCAGCAGCTCGCTCATGAATGCGGCACTGGGGTTGGAATAGATCACGCCGATGCGGATCTCGCTGGACGTCACCAGGCTGCGCGCCATCAAATTGGGGGTGTAGTTCAGCCGGGTGATGACCGCGCGGACATGCACGCGCACCTCGTCGCGCACACCGGCATCGCCGTTGATGACGCGCGAGACGGTCATGGGCGAGACACCGGCTTCCTTGGCCACGTCGATGATGGTGACACCGCGTGGGCGCCGTCGGCTGTTCGTCACGATCGTCCTGTCCCGCGATCGGCATGGGGATCGTGCCGATGGTCGGGACATGCCGTGCCTCGGCACGGGGCGCATGGTCAATGGGGGCCGGAATGATGCGTGGAATTGAAGGGCGGGGTGTGAAGCGGTTTCCCTATATTCGCTGGACGATCATCGCGCTGTTCGTGGTTGCGATGGTCATCAACTATCTGACGCGCAGCATCCTGGGCGTCGCCGCGCCCGCGATCATGACCGAACAGCATATCAGCTCGCAGCAATATAGCTGGATCACCGGCGCGTTCCAGTTCGGCATCATGTTCCAACCGGTGGCGGGCTATCTGCTCGACCTGATCGGGCTGAAGATCGGTTTCTCGCTGTTCGTCGCGGTCTGGTCGCTGATCACGCTGGGCCATGGTTTCGCCAATGGCTGGCTGGGCTTTGCGGGCCTTCGCGGCGCGCTGGGGTTGGTCGAGGGATCGGCACAACCTGCGGGCATGAAGGTGGTCGCCGAGTGGTTTCCGGCGCGCGAGCGTGGGCTGGCGGGCGGCATCTATCAGATCGGCGCGTCGTTCGGCGCGGTGTTCGCGCCGCCGCTCGTCGCCTGGGCGGTGTTCCATCACAGCTGGCGGGCGGCGTTCTTCGTGGCGGGCTGCCTGGGGCTGCTCTGGGTCGTGGCCTGGCTGTTCTGGTATGCGCCGCCCGGCCGTCACCGTGCCTTGTCCGAGGGCGAGCATAGGCTGATCGTCGAGGGGCAGGAGGCCTCGCTCGCCAGGCAGCGCCGCCGTCCGCCGCTGGGCGAGCTGCTGCGTCGCCGCAATCTCTGGGCGATCGCGGCGGCGCGGTTTCTGGCCGATCCGGTATGGGGCATGTTGTCGCTCTGGATGCCGCTCTATCTGGTGCAGGCACGTCATTTCGACCTGACCCAAATCGCGCTGTTCGCCTGGCTGCCGTTCCTCGCCGCCGACCTCGGCTGCCTGTTCGGACCCGCCGTCGTCGCCTTCCTCCAGCGGCGCGGGATCAACCTGATCGACGCGCGGCGCGGTGCCTTTACGCTGGGTGCGGTGCTGATGACCGGGATGATGTTCGTGGGCAGCGTGAACAGCCCGGTTGCCGCGGTCGCGCTCCTCTGCCTGGGTGGTTTTGCGCACCAGACGCTGTCGGTGACCGTCATCACGCTATGCTCCGACCTTTTCCCGCAGGACCAGGTGGCGACCGCGACCGGGGTGTCGGGGACGGCAGCCAATCTGGGCGTGCTGCTCTTCACCCTGACGCTCGGCTCGCTGGTCGATCAGGTCGGCTATCAGCCTTTCTTCATCCTTCTCGGCCTGCTCGATCTGGCCGGAGCGGCTCTCCTCTGGACCCTGGTGCGCAAACCCGCATGACCCCGACCAATCCCATCCTGCGGGGCTTCAACCCCGATCCCTCGATCGTGCGCGTCGGCGAGGATTATTACATCGCGACCTCGACCTTCGAATGGTATCCCGGCGTCCAGATCCACCATAGCCGCGACCTGGCGAACTGGACGCTGGTGGCCCGGCCGCTCCACCGCGCGGACCAGCTCGACATGCGGGGCAATCCCGATGGCTGCGGAGTCTGGGCGCCGGACCTCAGCTACAAGGACGGGCGCTTCCACCTGATCTTCACCGATGTGAAGCGTTACGGCCGCACGACCGTCGACGGCGCCAAGGGGGCGTCGCTGCGCGATTTCCACAATTACTGGGTGTCGTGCGACCGGATCGACGGCGAATGGTCGGATGCCGTCCACTTGAACAGCAGCGGCTTTGACCCCGCGCTGTTCCATGACGAGGACGGACGCAGCTGGCTGCTCAACATGCTGTGGGATCACCGCCCGGATCGCAAGCGCTTCGCCGGGATCGTCATCCAGGAGATGGACATGACCACCGGCCGCCTGCTGGGCGAGCGGCGGCGCATCTTCGACGGTACGGCGCTTGGCTTTACCGAGGGGCCGCATCTGTACCGCCGCGACGGCTGGTATCACCTGCTGGTCGCCGAGGGCGGGACCGAGCGCGGTCATGCCGTGACGATGGCACGCTCGCGCGATCTGTTCGGCCCCTATGAGGTGCATCCCGACGGGCCGGTGCTGACCGCGCGCGATACCCCCGACGCGCCGTTGCAGCGGACCGGCCATGGCGATCTGGTCGAGACGCCGGAGGGCGAAACCTGGATGGCCTATCTGTGCGGGCGACCGCTCCCCGCCAGCGGCCGGTGTGTGATGGGACGCGAGACGGCGATCCAGCGTATGGCCTGGGGCGCGGACGGCTGGCTGCGCTGTGCCGAGCCGACTCCGGTCGGAGCGCCGGCCGAACGGGTCGATGAACGGGATATGTTCGACGGCCGGACCCTGCCGCCCGCCTTTCAATGGCTGCGCACGCCCCGGCCCGAACGGCTGTTCAGCCTGACCGAGCGGCCGGGTGTCCTTCGCCTGTTCGGGCGCGACACGATCGGCAGCCATTTCGATCAGGCGCTGGTCGCCCGCCGCCAGACCGCCTTCGCCTATGACGCGCGCACGCTGGTGGAGTTCGAACCCGCGCATTTCCAGCAGGCCGCCGGGCTCGTCTGCTATTACAACAGCACCAAATATCACTTCCTGCACATCACGACGGGCGACGCGGGCGAGCGGTTGGTCCAGGTTCTGTCGGTGCTGCCGATCGGGGAGGGGCAGAGCCTGATCTCCAACCCGTTGCCGCTTCCCGCCGGGCCGATCGAGCTCCGCGCGGCGGCCGATCACGAGGTGTTGCGCTTCGCCTTCCGTCGCCAGGGTGAGGGCGACTGGACGTGGCTGCCGGACATGTTCGACGCCAGCATCCTGTCCGACGAGGCGACGTTGCCCGGACTGCCCAACTTCACCGGCGCGTTCGTCGGCATGGCGTGTCAGGATATGAGCGGCAGCGGCCATCCGGCCGATTTCCATTACTTCCATTATGCCGAGTAACGGGGAAGCACGGACCGGTTCGTCGGGGCGGTGCCGCCGCGTCCGGTCGAACATAATGAGCGGCGGGCTGTGCGCATTGCGATCCGGGGGATAAGATCGCCCTTGCACGCTCGAAGGGGCGGCGACGAACAGGGGAACGGGATGATGGCAAAGCGCTGTTACGGGGCGATGGCCGCCCTGCTGGGGGTAATGGCGACGCCGCTTGCGGCACAGGCGCTGCCGCCGGGAACGCCACCATCACCCGGCCCGGTTCTGGCCTCGGCCGATCTGCGTGACGGCACCGACCTGTCGGGCCCGTGGCATTATTCGATCGACCCTTTTCGATCGGGGATCGCGGGGTTTCACGGCGGCATGCCCGATGCGGGCCAGCAGCGCTGGCGCGATGTCGATATCCGTGCCGCCATGGCGAAGGACAGCCGCGTCCTCTATGAGTTCGACCTCGCGCATTCGCCGCTGACGTCGCTGCCATCCTCCTGGCTGACCCATGCGCCCGAGCTTCGCCATTATGACGGGCTGATGTGGTATCAGCGGACCTTCGCCGTGCCCGGGGCCCGCAAGGGCCGGTATTTCCTGCGCTTCGGTGCCGCCAATTATGCGACCATCGTCTATGTGAACGGCAGGCAGGTGGGGCGGCACGAGGGCGGCTTTACACCCTTCGCCTTCGACGTGACCGGGGTGCTGCGTGACGGTGAAAACCAGATCACGGTCGGCGTCGACAGCCAGGCGACCGGGGCGACCGTGCCGCCGCCCGTCACCGACTGGGAGAATTATGGCGGCATCACCCGGCCGGTCCGCCTGATCGCCACGCCCGACACCTATGTCGACGATGCCTGGGTCCGGCTGACCCGCGATGGTCGTATGGCGGTCGACGTGCATCTCGACGGGCCGCAGGCGGCGAACCGCGCGGTGCGGCTGCGCATCGCCGAGCTGGGTTTGGATCGTGCCGGGACCACCGACGCCAGCGGCAACTGGCGCGCGACGATGGCGGCACCGCGCGCGCTCGTTCGCTGGTCGCCCGATCGGCCCAGGCTCTACGACGTCACGATCATATCGGGCGAGGATCAGTGGCGCGACCGGATCGGCTTCCGCACGGTCGAGCGTCGCGGGGCGGACATCCTGTTGAACGGCAAGCCCATCTTCCTGCGCGGTATTTCGATGCACGAGGAGGAACTGGGCGTCGACCCCACCCGTGCCATTACACCCGCGGCGGCACGCGCATTGCTGGGCGAGATCAAGGACGGGCTGCACGGCAATTTCGTCCGGCTGGCGCATTATCCGCATTCCGACGTCACCGTGCGGCTGGCCGACGAACTCGGCCTGATCGTCTGGAGCGAGGTGCCCGTCTATTGGCGCGTCGCCTGGTCCAACCCCGACACGCTGGCCCGCGCCCGAACCATGCTGGCGGAGAATATCCTGCGCGACCGCAACCGCGCCGCGATCGCGATATGGAGCGTCGCGAACGAGACGCCGGTGACCGATGCCCGCAACGTCTTCCTGCGCACGCTGGTCGACGATGTCCGGCGGCTGGATGATAGCCGGCTCGTCAGCGCGGCCCTGCTGGTCGAGCGGGCGGAGGGGGCCGACCATCCCGTCATGACGCTGGCCGACCCGCTGGCCGACATGCTCGATGTCATGGCGATCAACACCTATAATGGCTGGTACTCGCAGGACCGGCTGGCCGATCTGGCGCGCAGCGAATGGCGGGTGCCCGCCGACAAGCCGTTGATCTTTTCCGAATTCGGCGCCGATGCGCGGGCAGGCTTTCACGATCCCGGCAACAAGCAGAAATTCTCCGAGGATTATCAGGCCGATTACTACCGCGCGACGCTGGGTATGGCGGATGGTGTTCCAACCTTGCGCGGCATGTCGCCCTGGATATTGAAGGACTTCCGCTCGCCGCGCCGCCAGAACCCAGACTTCCAGCAGGGATGGAACCGCAAGGGCCTGATCTCCGAGACGGGGCAGCGCAAGGAAGCCTTCGGGGTGCTTAGCGACTATTATGCCCGCAAGGGGGCGGCGCAGCGCTAGGTGGACGTCCATGATGTGCGCGGGGAGCGTCGAACCGGTCGGACAGGACCGGATAGCTCGCCGCCGCACGCGGGTCCTGCGCCGAGAGATGCCGTTCCATCGGCGTAGGATCATGCGCCGCCTGGTGCCGGAACGGGAGGCCGACGGGATCGGCCGGGGGCTTGTCCGAATGTAAAGCGCTCACCTTCTCAACATGTTGGGCCCGAAGTCGTCGATACGGCGTTGACTGGGCATGACCCAGGAAGATGAACATTGGATGCGCATGGCCATCGCGGTCGCCCGGTCGAAGGGATCCGATCCCTCGACCTCGCCGCTCGGCTCGGTGATCGTCCGTAATGGTCGGGTCATCGCCGCCGAGCGCAACCAGACCGAGGAACTGCCCGACGCGACCGCTCATGCCGAAATGATGGCGATCCGGCGCGGCTGCGAAGGGGAGGGGGAACTCGAACTTCGCGACGCCACGCTTTATTCGACGCTGCAACCCTGCGGCATGTGCACGATGGCCGCGATCTGGTCGAAGGTCGGCCGCGTGGTCTACGGGGCCGAGCGCGAGGACGTCCATGCGATGTATTTCGAGGCGCGTCACATCGATACCCTGTCCTTCATCGCCGACGCGTATCGCGACGACATCAGCATCGAAGGCGGCTGCCTGCGCGAGGAATGCGCCAGCCTCTACTACCCTCCGGACGCAAAGCTGCCGCGCGAAGAACAAGCCAACCTGTAGCATATTCGGGATTTAGCGCTTGCACCACGATCCCTGCTTCCCCTAAGGGCAACCGCCTGTCGGGGAGTGGCGCAGTCTGGTAGCGCGCCTGCTTTGGGAGCAGGATGTCGCAGGTTCGAATCCTGTCTCCCCGACCATTTCCAAAAAACCGCAGTTTTTCACCGTTTTTTGAGGACCGAGTCGACGCTCTACATAGCACATTCACGTAGCAGTCTAGCCGCCTAAATTTGATGCGCTAAAATCGGCATCGCTCCGCCAACAGTCTATTGAACCGTAGGTCAACCGGGCGTCTGCTAGCATAGGCATCCGCTTGCGGTGAAGCACGATTGAGGTGCCCTGGCTCATGCAAACGCCATTGCGCATCCGGGTATGGTCAAGCGTTCGCCAATTTCGTGCTCAACGTAGGCATTCAGTCTGACGCAACCCTATGACAAGATGCCTCGTGTATAAAACGCGCGGGCGACTTTGACTGGCGAGTATCCTCCGGTAGCTAGGCGATGCCTGGCACTAGTACAAAGGGGTGCCAAATTTGCCACGTGTTAATGGGTGTTCCAGTTAGCTGGGCCCAGCGATCCATATTGGCTAGAAATGCTTGGCCAGTAACGCTACCTTATTCTGCACTGACGTCCCCCCTGTTTTTTCATCCATCTTGAGTGAGAGTTTTCCGGCCCTTGAGCCTCACCCCATCTTAGGTCCGGTCTTTATGAGAAAACCGGCTCTCTTTTTCATCAGGGCAGGCATGCCTGCCCTGATGAAAAAGCGCGCTCCATCGGGGTCTGGTTGCCGAGG
>NZ_JAXOJH010000017.1:0-58090 GCF_036663655.1 Sphingomonas flavida | reverse complement strand
CCATCCATGGCCTATGGAACGCCATCGGCCGCATCCTCGACCTCTACTCACCACAGGAATGTGCCAACTACTTCGCCGCGTGCGGATATGATGCAGACTGATCGAAAACCGCTCTAGGGTGCCATTATCCAATAAACGGTGAATTCGGCGCCACCAGAAAATGTGCCCGCGCCGGTAAACGTGTTGAAGACAGTCCAAAACCGCGGCCTTCCCGGCCAGCGCATTGGCACAATCCGATGCACAATTGTGCAGGTGCCAACGGCCGACCCTGATAGTCAGCCAGCGTCTTCAAACACTTAGCAGCCAATTGGCTGGGATTTCAGGCAGATGGCTGGGGCGGCAGGATCCTCACTTAAGAATCCCTTGCCTCCGCCAAGTGACTGACTTTCAACGCATTCGCGAAACGCCAATGACGAGTGGTTACACTCACTGGCGTCACTTACTGGTATCGTACACACTTGGCAATTCTTCCGTTCTCAAGGGCGCTCAGCGCTCCACCGGTGAGCAGCGCGTGCAGCGACTTCCGGTGGCAGTTGCCATCCTGGGACCTCCTCGGATGCCGAGTTGTGTAGCTGCACACACCGATCCTTGACGATCCTCATCCCAGGCAATCGACAGGTCATAACGTCGGCCAGCGAACCTGAGGATATGAATTCCGGTAGCTGGCGCCGCTGCTCATCGGACAACGCTTCCCAAACGACGTCTCCCGGCCGGTCTGCGAAAGTGCGCTTCGCCAGAAAAGCTGTGCAGAGAATGCTGATCAGCAGCGCCGCCGTCAGGAGCGTCAGCAGGGTCGGTCGCACCCATGATATCTCCTCTCGCAGCGCCCGATAGGCCGAGCGACTTTCGTAGGCCTGATCGCGTAGGTCGCTCTTGGCCTGCTCGAGCGCCGAAACCGTGCCGCGAATGCGGGCACCGAGATCAACGTGTAGGGCCGTGAGCGTAACTACCGAGGATTGGGCTCTTCCCGCCGCATCCTCCAGCAACGACGCGGCATGGGCGGTGCCACGCACATTTTCCAGGAGCGCCGGGCTATGGTCCTCCAGCCAGTCGGCGATCGACGACTTGAGCACCTGGCCATGACGGTGCTGGTACATGGCGATGACTAGAAAGGGATCGTCCTGATAGGGCGCGCATATGCTTGCGATCTCGTCCAACGACGCGGCCACCCGATCATCGGGCTCTTCATCAGGCCAGATCTGATACCAGAGCACGCGCCACTGAGTCACAGGACGTCCTCCAGCCCGGCGTTGAGCAGCCGGAGGGCTCGGGCGAGCAGCATGGCTTCTCCTGCCGACGCCTCCAGCAAAGCCGAGCTGAGGCGGCGCTTGTCCTTGTAAAATGCCTGTTGGAGCCGCTCACCGAGCCGGGGCACCTGCAATACGCCGCCCTCTGGATCGTGGCGCATGTTCGTAGCACCGGCACCGGCCCGAAGCCCCCGACGCGGCTCAGTGAAACACCGGATAACCCGGCCTAGGCCTCCCTTCTTGCGGTAATAGGCCTCAGCCCGGCTATCTTCGCTCCATTCGGCTAACTTGACGAGAACGCGGTAGCGTTCGGGCGCCCGTTCGATCCATGGCGCAAGTTCACCTTCGATCTCAACGAAATCCTTCCACGCCCCGGCGTTGACGCTCAGCAGGATCGGATAGCCGGTCGGGACCTCCGACACAGCCGTGAGGAGGTTGGCGACGACATCCGGGTCCGCGACGTCGACGAAGACATACTCTCCGGGTTCGAGCGTGCCCTTCAGATACCCACGGGTCGTTCCCAGTTCGATTACTCGGCATCCTCTTCCGGCTCCGTCCAGAAGGGCGACGATACAGCCGACGAGCGTATCCACACCCGCTCCACCAGTTTCGCCGGTCACGACCAGCAGCGTCGCAGTGATGCTGTCGATTAGTAGGTTGGACGCCGCCGCCGTCACAGGCAGTTGCGGGCGGTCGTGAATGACCACCGCACGCGGCGTCGCGACGACGAGATCGGTCTTTTCATTGCTCATTTACTTGATCCTCAATAGTCTTCGTCATCAATGCCGAGCATGTCCGCACCGGAAATCCGGGAAGCCGGATATCCTGATGGCGATCCGACAGGCTGCGAGGCTTGCTGCTCAGGCGGCAAGTCGAACAGCTCCCAGATGAGCTCAGTCACCGGCTGCCGGAGCAGATTCGCGGTACGCGAAAGCGGCAATTCGACCGTCAGGTTGAGGGGAACATCGATGCCGCGCGACTGCGCCAGCCAGCGCACGTCGGCCCGATCGCGCACCAACAGGGCGAGGTCTCGGACCTCCTCCCGATGCTGACGCTCGAGAGCAAGTCTCCAGTCTTCCGCCAACAAGATCGTCTTGGCCCAGGATGCCTGACCCGACTTGTCTCGGTCAGTCTCGGTCAAACGATCCGCGAAGGCGCGCCGCATGCTGACGTCGTGACCGATCGTATCCATCAGCGCCTTCCAGCGGTCTTGATCGGGACCGTGGAGATGCTCCAGCATCTGGCGCGCGATCGATTCAGCATCCTCAAGGGACGGATCATCGACGGAGCGTGACGGCGGGAACAGGATGTCCCATGCGCGCTCCTCCGCCGCTTCGCCGCCGCCGAGGGCCTCGGCCAGAGACTGAAGGTCCTGCTGAAAGGCCTTTTCCTCGACATGATCAACGGTGCGATCTGCGCCGGGCCAGACGCCGTCCGATCGCTGTCGCTCCGCCGCCCGCGACAACGCCCCGGCGAGGGTTGGAGAAATTTGTAGCGGTCGACCCGCTGCTGCCTCGAACGCGGACTTCGCGGCGATATCAGCTTCCGAAATTCTGCCCGCGGCCAACAGCAACGCCAACTCCTCATCCGGGGTCAGCCCCTCTACGGCAAGTTCGAGATGGCCTGCCCGGAATGCGGCCATCCCCACGCCGTCCTGCTTTTGGTGCCGCGGATCACGCAGCTTTTCCCGGACGAAGGTGGCGACGAACGAGAGGTCGTCCTTGGATAGGCGGGCCAGTTGCCATAGCGGGCATCCGGCGTCCTCTAGCGCCTTCAGAGCCGCGCTGTCCTTTCGGGTCAGCGTCGGCTTCGCCTTGACCTCGGCGCGCTCTTTTCGGATCTCATCGATCTGGGTGCCGAGGATCAGCGCCTCAACGACGACCTTTACCATATTGCCCAAGTCCGGCCGGTGTTCGATAAGGAGCTTATTCAGCGCCTTGGTCAGGTCCGCTTCTTCCTGCGCAAGCGACGCCTTGCGCCCCCGTGGATTTTGCAGGGTCTGCTTGGCGGCCTTGGCCTTCCGCTTAGCCTCCATCTTCTCTTGGGGCGTCAGATTAGCAAGCCGATCCGCCGAGGCATCCGCGATGACTCTGGTAAGCTCCTCCCGCTGCCGTACCGCTTCCGCGATCCCCGCAAGGACACCGCTGAGTGCGTCGTCTTCGATAATCCTCCAAATCGACATGGCCTCACCTGAAAAAGGCAAACAAACCACTTTGTAGGATTCGAAGCGAAATCGCGCAAAAATTTTCTGAGCAGCATGGAAAAGCGCCGACCATAGCGGCGCAGATAAGGTGCAATGTCGGCGAAGACCTATCGCGAATACCCTTCGTCAAAGCGATCGTCTTCCAAACCACTCGGCGAAGGAGTGTCGCCACAGCTCCTTCGCCCACTCAAGACAGGCGCAATACCTACAATTTGACGCACCTAACGGCGCGACAAATTGTGTGCGGCGGCGCCTTTGGCGCCGCTTGGATCGGCGCTGACGCGCCGAGGTGGCACCGCTCTCTCGTTGCCAGCGCTAACGCGGGGGTCGCGGCTTCGCCGCCTCGGGCGGGGCGTGGGCGCCCCGTGTCGCTACGCGAAATCCTGAAGATCATGAGCCTTTCACTCAAGTCGGGAACATCATGACCGCTGCGCTTGGGCGACGGAATACGATGCCCCAGTAGCATTGGTGCGGATCATGACCGATCCGCCAGGCTCCGGAACGTGATCGACCAGCGCGGTCGCGTCAGCGGAGCGATGCTGTGCTCCCAGTCGTGCCGAGCGGGGCCGGTCATGTGATAGCCGCCGCGCGGATCGAGCGGCACAGAAACGCGATCGAACCCGTCGGCACGCCGCTTCCGAAAACGCATGACGGCCGGCTCGCCAAGCGAAATGCCGAGGACATGCCCATAGATCGGTCGGTCGCGGTGCCAGCCGATCCCGGCGCCGGGATCGTAGCGGATCAACAGCGCCTGGATCAGAGCGTCGGCGTCGAGCCCCGCAAAGCTGGCCGCCCGGTCACGAAACGGCCGCAGCCAGTCCGGGATCGGTGGAGCGTCCTTGGGCCGCCCAATTTCGAAATCATAGCTCCAGCCGAACGACGTGGTCAGCCGCTTGCCGGTCCAGCCCTGGAACCGGAAGGGAGCCAGATCGGTCGCATCGATGCGATCGATCAGCATCCGCTCTTCCGTGAGGCTGATCAGATCATGGCGAGTGGTGAGGCCGGGCAAAGCGGGCGCATCAAACAGGTCGAGCATCAGGCCGCCGCCTCCACGAAGATCGGCAGTTCGTCGACCGCCTCGGTATGCGCCTCGGCAAAGTTGGATACCGTCACGCCGACCAGCCGAATGCCCTTCTGGGTCGGCAGGACCGATCGGATCAGGTCGAGCGCGGCCCGGTGCAGCGCCTCTCGCGTGGCAACGACCATCGGCTGGCTGCGTCGGCGCGTGATCTGGTGGAAGTCGCCATATTTGACCTTCACCGTGACCGTGCGGCCGAACGCCTGACGGCCTTCGCACCACGCCCAGACATCATCCGCCATCTTGAGCACTCCGACCTCGATCTCCGCTGCTTCGATCAGGTCGCGGTCGAAAGTGGTCTCCGAGCCGGACGACTTGCGGACCCGGTTGGGGTTGACGGGTCGGTCATCCTGTCCGCGCGCGATGGCGTGGTACCATTCCGCCGAGCTGCCGAAATGCTGCTGGAGGAAGGCCATCGACTTGGCCTTGAGGTCGACCCCCGTCTCGATGCCAAGCCGCTTCATCTTCGCGGCCGTGACCGGTCCGACGCCATGGAAGCGGCAGACCGGCAGCGTCTCGACCCAGGCCCCGCCCATCTCGGGCGTGACCGCGAACTGGCCATTGGGCTTGCGGTGGTCGGAGGCGAGCTTGGCGAGGAACTTGTTGTAGGAAATGCCGGCCGACGCCGTCAGCCCCGTCTCGGCAAGGATGTCGGCGCGGATCGCCTTGGCGGTGCGCCACGCGGTCCCCACCCCCTGCTTGTCGGCAGTCACGTCGAGATAGGCCTCGTCGAGCGAGAGCGGCTGGATCAGGTCGGTGTAGCGCGCAAAGATCGCGTGGATCTGGCGGGAGACATCGCGATAGACCTCGAACCGCGGCCGCACGAAGATCAGGTCGGGACAGCGACGCAGCGCCGTGACCGACGGCAGGGCCGACCGCACGCCGAACGAGCGCGCCTCATAGCTCGCCGCTGCGACCACGCCGCGCGCCGCGGCGGAGCCGACCGCGACCGGCTTGCCGCGAAGCGTCGAATCGTCACGTTGCTCTACCGACGCAAAGAATGCGTCCATATCGACATGGATGATCTTGCGCGTGACCATGGACGCGAGCTTACCCGATTCGGAACGAATTGGGAACATGCGCCTGCGCATCCACGCGGAGGACTGCCTATGAGTTTGCCGTGGCTCGGAAATTACCATGAAACGTTGGGTTCGGCATGAAGACGATCCGCTTGCCCGACGGCACTGCCGTCCCCGCGCTTGGCCAAGGCACCTGGATGATGGCGGAGGATCGCCGCCGACGCGCGGAGGAGATTGCCGCCTTGCGGGAGGGCGTCGACCTCGGCCTGACGCTGATCGATACCGCGGAAATGTATGCCGATGGCGAGTCCGAACGGTTGGTCGGCGAGGCAATTGAGGGTCGGCGCGACGACATCTTCCTGGTCAGCAAGGCCTATCCGCAGAATGCGTCGCGTGATCGCCTGCCCCGCGCGTGTGAGGCCAGTCTGGCGCGGCTCGGTACCGATCGGCTCGATCTCTACCTGCTGCATTGGCGCGGCAGCGTGCCGCTGGCAGAGACTGTGGAGGCGATGGAGCGGCTGGTCGAAGAGGGCAAGATCCTGCGCTGGGGCGTCAGCAATCTCGATACCCACGATATGGAGGAGCTGGTCGCCAGCGGCGGCACGGCGTGCGCGACCGACCAGATCCTCTACAATCTGACGCGGCGCGGCCCCGAGCACGACCTCCTGCCCTGGCTCGCGGAACGCGGCATGGCGACCATGGCCTACAGCCCGGTCGAGCAGGGGCGCCTCGTCGCGCATCCAGGATTGCGCACGCTCGCCGACGAACTCAGTGCTTCGCCGGCCCAGGTGGCACTGGCCTGGCTGCTGGCGCAGGGTGATGTCATCGCCATCCCCAAGGCCGGGCGCAGCGCGCATGTGCGGGAGAACCGAGCGCCGGCCGACCTGACGCTCGATGCGGATGCCCTCGCTCGCCTCGATGAACTATTCCCGGCCCCCAAGGGATGCGTGCCCTTGGAGATGCTCTAGCCGAAGCGGTAGACCCCACCCGCGTCCGCCGCGACGAAGCGGTCCGGGGCGATGTGCGCCTCGTCCAGCGCTATCGCCAGTTCCTCGACCGGTGCTTCGCGGGCCTCGTCGGTCAGCTGGAAGGTCCCCCAATGGATGCCGAGCGCGCGCCCTGCCCCGACGTCCTTGAAGATCCGCACCGCCTCGGCTGGATCGACATGCTGTGCGGCCATGAACCATCGCGGGGCATAGGCGCCAATCGGGATCAGCACGACGTCGGGTGCGCCGAGCCGCTCGCGAACTTCGCTAAAGATGCGTCCATCGCCATAGCCGGTGTCGCCGACGAACCAGATCGTCCCGGAAGGCGTGTCGAGATAATGCCCACTCCACAGCGTCATGCGCGTGTCGCTCGGCCAGCGGTTCGACCAGTGGTTGGCCGGGGTCAGCGTTGTCGCGAGGCCGCCGCCGAGGTCGAGCCGGTCCCACCAGTCGCCGGTCACGCATCGCGCGGCCGGTACCGCTGCCCGGACGACCGCATCATTGCCGAGCGGCATCGCCATTAGGGGATTGTGCGCGGCGTGGAGGCGCCGCAACGTGTCGAGGTCGAGATGGTCGTAATGGGCATGGCTCAGCAGCACGACATCGATCGGCGGCAGATCCTCGAACGCGATCCCCGGCGCGGTCACCCGCATCGGTCCGACGCGGCGGAACGGGCTGGCGCGCTTCGACCAGACCGGGTCGGTGAGGATGTTCACCCCCGCCACCTGGATCAACAGCGACGCATGGCCGACCATCGTCACGCACAGGCCATCGACGCGCGGCTCGGGTCGTGCGGGCGTGACCGGCACTGACTTCGGCCACTTGGCGGCACCGCCCGCCAGCTTCCAGCGGAGCACCGCGCGCAGGCCCCGGTCGGTGCTGGCCTGCCCCGGGTTGAAGAAGCGCGTGCCGTCGTAGTGATCGCTCAGCGGTCCGTCATAATAGCGGTTGCGGGCCATGGTCAGGCGACGCTCATCAGCTGCGAGGGATAGGCGTTCAGCATCGTCACCGCCTCCTCGACCGGGGCGGTCAGCCAGCGCTCCTGATCCTCGGCGAGCAGGATGACCGGCATCGCCTTGGGATGCTTGGGCGCGACCAGCGGATTGGGCTCGGTCGTGCAGAACGCATAGACCCGGTCATGGTCCTGGTCGACCTTCCACAGTCCGGCAAAGCACGGCGCTGACTGGTCCTCGACGGTGAACCACCAATTGGTGTCACCGGGCGCCTGCCGGTCGGCGGCCGCCTTGGGCTCGGCAAAGCGCGTGAAGGGCACTAGGCAGCGATACTCAGCCTTGAGCAGCCACGGCTTCCACATATTGCTCTGCATGTTCCGGGCGTTGGTCCACCAGTCGTAAACGAAAGGCAGTTCTCCCTCACGCGCCGGCCGCTTGCGCGGTTTGCGGGTTGGGAAGCCCCAGCGCATTGTGCTGAGCACCCGTCGGCCCTCCTCGACACGAACGACATAGCCGGGTTTGCCGGGCGCCGCGTAATCCTTCTCGACCTCCAGCGTGTTGCTCGCATCGTCGACTGCAGCAAGCGCGTCGAAATAGGTCCGCGGATCGACCTTGATGTTGTAAAGATTACACATTCGCCTGTTCGATCACGACCGGTAGCGCGACACAAGCTTCTTCCACGTCGCGGCATCCGGATAGGGCAGAGCGGCACCCGTAGGCTGGTCCCGCCCGATCACCACATGAGGACGCTGGGTGCGTCCTTCCGCCTGGCATGCCGAGCAACATAGCCGTCGACCAACCACCCCCAGCGTGCCGTCCCAACCTCGCCGGTAGAACAGCCACCAGAGCGCAACGGCATCGAAGACGCGGCCGTGACCGCATTTTGGACAGGTGAGGCGCAGCGTACGCTTGTGCAGGGCACGCTCCTCCAACGTGCGCAGACGCCGCCCGATATGATCGTGATCGGCCCCTGCCCCGCCTTCTTGGCTGCCCCTTTTACGGCCCTCATCTGCCACCGCCCTGTCCCGTTCCGATTATCGATCCGCTTCCGCAACGCCTTGACCCGCCTGCGGAATCAACGGAACATATAGCGAACATATGAGTCGCAGCAATGATGTCTTCCACCGCCCCACCCATCGAAACACTGGCTCGCCTGCGGAGCGCCATAGGCGCTGTGCGCGGCAGCGAGGGCGCAATTCTCCCTTTCGGCATCGAAGCGGTAGACACGCGATTGACGGGCGGCGGCCTGGCGCTCGGCGGTTTGCATGAGACGTCTTCGGCGACACCGACCCTTACGGATGATGCGGCTGCCACGCTGTTCGCGGTGGGGATTGCCGCGCGCGCAGCAGCGCTGAGCGGCCGCCGGGTGCTTTGGGCGCTCACCCGGTTCGACCTCTATGCGCCGGGTCTCGAACAGGCCGGGCTCAGCCCGGCCACGCTGTTCTTCGCCGAGGTACGTGAGGACAAGGACGTTCTGGCCGTCATGGAGGATGGCTTGCGTCATGGCGGGCTTGCAGCGGTCGTCGGCGAGGTAAAGCGCGCCGACATGGTCGCAACCCGGCGACTTCAGCTGGCGGCGATGACGGGGAATACGCCTGCCTTGCTTTCGCGTCGCTGGCGCCGACAGGGCACCTGCCCACTCACCGAGCTGTCGGCGGCAATGACACGGTGGCGGATCGCCTGCGCGCCCTCCACGCCGCTCCCCGCGCCCGGGGTCGGCCGCGCACGCTGGATGGTCGAGCTGGCGCGCCAGCGGGGCGGCCCGGGTTTCACGATGGAATTGGAGGCATGCGATGACACGGGTCGCCTCGCTCTACCTGCCGCATCTCGCGATCGAGCGAATGCGACGGCTGGAGCGGCCGCGCGCGCTGCCTGAGCCGAGGCCTGCGCTCATACTTCCAGTCGACGATGACCCCGGTGCCTGCTCGGTGCCGCGGGGCGGCGGCTGGCGTCCCGGTGCGCGCTGGGCGCAGCAAGGCGCTGCGCGTGCAACGGTCGAGGAGCAGGTAGCGGCGCTGCCGCTCCATCAGCGACCGCCGATGCGCGAGTTGGGCCGCCGGTCCGAGGCAGCGGATCACCCCTTCAAGCGACTGGTCGCAACGGACCAGCGTCAACCCACGGCGGCGTCTGTGACGCACCTCGTGCCGATGGTGCTGGCCGAGCAGATCGGACAGCGACAGGTCATCGCCGCCGCTTGCCCGGCGGCGATGGCGCTCGGACTGACCCCGGGCATGGCGGTGACGCAGGCGCGGGCGCTAATCCCGGATCTCGACATCCGCCCCGCCGACCGGGCGGCAGATATGACGTTGCTGGCGGATCTGGCGCTGCATGCCGTGCGTCATTGGACGCCGACCGCCGCGGTCAGCGGATCGGACGGGCTGTGGCTGGACCTGAGCGGCGTCGCGCATCTGCACGGCGGCGAGACCCGTTTCTGCCAACGACTGGTCCGGTTCTGCCGACGTTTCGGCCTGACCGCACGGGTCACGGTCGCCTCCACGCCGGGCGCAGCTCATGCGCTCGCCCGTTTCGGTCGCGATGCGATCCTCCTGGTTCCCGGCGGACAAGAGGCACAGGCGCTGGCTCCCTTACCCCCCGCCGCACTCCGCCTGACCCCGGAGGCAACAGCGGCGGCGAACCGGTTTGGGCTCGACCGGATTGCCGATCTGCTGCCACTGCCACGCGGGCCGCTCGCCCGGCGGCTAGGCATGGCGAGCGTTCGCCGCCTCGACGAGGCGCTGGGGCGTGTCCCCGAACCGATCGTACCGGTGGTTCCGCAAGAGACGCCCGTCGCCCGTCTCCGCCTGCTCGAACCCATCGGTACAGCCGAGGCGATCGAGCAGGTGATCGGCGATCTGCTCACCGACCTTATCCAGCAATTGGTGGAGCGTGGCCGCGGTGTCCGGGCGTTGATCCTGACGCTGGAGCGGATCGATGGCAGCGAACAGCATCTGTCGATCGGCACCGCGCGCGCGACCCGTAATGCAGGCCATCTCGCCCGCCTTTTCCATCTGCGCATCGACCGGATCGACCCAGGCGACGGGATTGAGGCCATGCGCCTTGCGGCTCCGCGGACCGATCCACTCGGCGCGACCGCGCTGGCCGCCAGCCTGGCCGGCGACGATGCCCCGCCCGACGTTGCGGTTCTGGTCGACCAGATCGCAGGGCGGGTCGGCGAGGACGCCCTATTCACGGCTGCACCGGTGGAAAGCGACGTGCCCGAACGTGCCGTGCGCCGATGGCCGCCGCTCGCCGCCCCCACCGGCTGGCCATCGTGGAAGCGGCCTGTCCGCCTGCTGTCGCGCCCTGAACCACTGGTCGGGGTGCTGGCCCTCCTGCCCGACGCACCGCCGCGACGCTTCACTTGGCGGGGCAAGGTCCATGTCGTGGTCGCGGGTGACGGCCCTGAGCGCATCCACGGCGAATGGTGGCGACGCGACGGCGAGGTCTGGGCGGTGCGCGACTATTTCCGGGTCGAGGACAAAACGGGCGCTCGCTTCTGGTTGTTTCGCCGCGGCGACGGGGTCGTGCCTGTAACCGGCGATCTCAGCTGGTACCTCCACGGGCTATTTGGCTGATGGCAGCCCCCACCACGACCTATGTCGAGCTTCAGGTGACGAGCCATTTCTCGTTTCTGCGCGGTGCCTCCAGCCCCGACGAGCTGTTCGCCGCCGCCGCGCTGCAGGGGCATGGCACGCTCGGCATCGTTGACCGCGGCAGCGTCGCCGGGCTGGTGCGCGCGTGGGAGGCGCAGAAGGCGACTGGCGTGCGGATGATCGCCGGCGCGCGGGTCGACCTCGACGACGGCCGCGCGCTGCTGCTCTACCCGACCGACAAGCCCGCCTGGTCGCGGCTGACCCGGCTGCTGACGCTGGGCAAGGCGCGCGCCGGCAAGGGCGGCTGTACGCTTGGCTGGAGCGATGTCGTCGCATGGAGCGAGGGACTGGTCGCGATCCTGCTGCCGGGCGAGGCGGATGCGGTGACCGCGACGCAGCTCGCCGAATTGCGCTCAACCTTCAGCGCGCGCGGCTATTGCGGCCTCGCCTTCCGCCGCCGGCCCGACGATGCGCTGCGGCTCCACGATCTCGCTGCGCTCGCGGGGGCGGCGGGTGTCCGCGCGGTCGCTCTCGGCGACATCCTTTACCATGCCCCCGAGGCGCGACTGTTGCAGGACGTCGTCACCGCGATCCGCGAGAAATGCACGGTCGACACGCTCGGCTACCGGCGCGAACGCCATGCCGACCGGCACCTCAAGTCCCCCGCCGAGATGGAGCGTCGTTTCGCCGCCTTCCCCGATACGATCGCCGCCACCGCCGCGATCGCGCGTGCCTGCACCTTTGACCTCGGCGAACTCAGCTACCAATATCCGCACGAGCGGGTGGTCGAGGGGCTGACCGCGCAGGGCGCGCTTGAACAGCTGACCGAAACCGCCGCCGCGCGAATGTTCCCCGACGGCCTGCCGCCAGCTTATCGCGACCAGATCGCACACGAGCTGCGGCTGATCGGCGAACTCGGCTACGCCCCCTATTTTCTCACCGTAAACAGCATCGTCGCCGAGAGCCGGCGCCGCGGCATCCTGTGTCAGGGGCGCGGCTCGGCGGCGAACAGCTGCGTCTGCTTCGTGCTCGGCATCACCAGCATCGATCCCATCAAGCATGAACTTCTCTTCGAGCGCTTCGTCTCCGGAGAACGCCGCGAGCCGCCCGATATCGACGTCGATTTCGAGCATGAGCGGCGCGAGGAGATCATCCAGTGGATCTATGACACCTATGGCCGCAACCATGCCGCGCTGACCGCGGTCGTCACCCGCTATCGCGCGCGCGGCGCGGTGCGCGAGGTCGGCAAGGCCCTGGGCCTGCCCGAGGATCTGACCAAGGCACTCGCCGGCCTCGTCTGGGGCTGGAGCCAGGAGGGGGTCGGCGAGAAGCAGGTCGCGCAGCTCAATCTCAATATGGACGACCGGCGCCTGCGCCTCGCGCTCGAACTTTCCCGCCAGCTGATCGGCGTGCCCCGCCATCTATCGCAGCATCCCGGCGGCTTCGTGCTGACCCACGATCGGCTTGACGATCTCGTCCCCATCGAGCCCGCCGCGATGGTCGACCGGCAGGTGATCGAATGGGACAAGGACGATATCGATGCCTTGAAGTTCATGAAGGTCGACGTGCTCGGCCTCGGCATGCTCGGCTGCATGAACCGCGCCTTCAACCTGCTCGAGGAGGCCAAGGGCGTGGCGGTCGGCATGGCCGATCTGCAGGACGACGACCCGGACGTCTATGCGATGATCCAGAAGGCCGACACGCTCGGCACCTTCCAGATTGAGTCCAGAGCGCAGATGAGCATGCTGCCGCGCATGAAGCCGGCGCGCTTCTACGACCTCGTCATCGAGGTCGCGATCGTGCGACCGGGGCCGATCCAGGGCGACATGGTCCACCCCTATCTGCGCCGCCGAGAAGGGCGCGAGAAGCCGGACTATCCGCGTCCAGAATTACGTGCTGTGCTCGAAAAGACACTGGGCGTGCCGCTGTTCCAGGAACAGGCGATGAAGGTCGCGATCGTCGGCGCAGGCTTCACCGCTGTCGAGGCCGACCAGCTCCGCCGCGCCATGGCGACGTTCAAGTTCACCGGCGGGGTCAGCCATTTTTACGACAAGCTGGTCGAGGGGATGGTGTCGCGCGGCTACCCCCGCGACTTCGCCGAACGGACCTTCAAGCAGATCGAGGGTTTCGGCTCCTACGGTTTCCCCGAGAGCCACGCCGCCTCTTTCGCCAAGATCGCCTATGCCAGTTGCTGGATGAAGCATCATCATCCCGACGTCTTTTGCGCGGCGCTGCTCAACGCTCAGCCGATGGGCTTTTATGCCCCCGCCCAAGTCGTCCGCGACTCGCGCGAGCACGGCGTCGAGGTGCGGCCCGCCTGCATCAACGCCAGCCGCTGGGACTGTACGCTGGAGCCGACCGCCGGCCGCTACCTCGCCGTGCGGCTCGGACTGCGCCAGGTGCGCGGCCTCGCCAACGCGCATGGTGCGGCGATCGTCGCGGCACGGGGGGAATCGCCTTTCCAGTCGGTGGAGGAAGTGTGGCGGCGGGCCGGCGTCCCGAGGGCCGCGATCGAGCGACTGGCTGAAGCGGATGCCTTCCATGCGCTGGGCGAGGATCGCCGTCAGGGGTTATGGAAGGTGAAGGGCCTGGGCGAGGCCCCCCTGCCCCTGTTCGCCGCCGCCGATGCGCGGCACGCGTCGTTCAACACGGAGGGACTGGAGCCCGCCGTGTCGCTCCGCCCGCTAACCGAGGGCCGCGAAGTGGTGGAGGATTATCGCGCGCTGCAATTGTCGCTGCGCGCGCATCCGCTCGCCTTCCTCCGCCAGGACCTGACCCGCCGCGGCATCGTCCGCTGCGCCGACCTCGCCCACATCAAGGACGGCCGCCACGTCGAAGTCGCCGGGATCATCCTTGTCCGCCAGAAGCCCGGCAGCGCCAAGGGGGTACTCTTCATCACCATCGAGGACGAGACCGGCATCGCCAACGGCATCCTCTGGCCCGATCGGTTCGAGGCACAGCGCCGCACCGTCATGTCGGCGGCGATGATCGGAATGAAGGGCCGGGTCCAGCGCGAGGGGCTTGTCATCCATGTCATCTGCGACCGGATCATCGACTATGGCGGGCTGCTCGCCCAAGTCGGACAGATGGACTTCCCTCATGCGACCGGCCGGGGAGACGGTGCGCGCCATGCCGGGTCGCCCGACCGTGGCGATGCCGGCTGGCGACCGGGCCCGCGCGACAGCTATTGGCCGCCGCACGCCAATGGCCAGGATCCCGAGCAGGTGGTGCGGATCAAGTCGCGCGACTTTCATTGATTGGCCATGTCGCGCCATCAGCGGATCATCATAGACTTGTCGCTCCACATCCTGCGCGGGGCCGCCGCCCGGTCGGGCAAGGGCAAGGTCGACACCATAGAGGTGCGCCTCGCGCTGCGCTGCCTGATCGCACATTGCCCAGAGCGCTGGCCGCTCGACATGTTCTGGAACTCGGCCGGCACCGATCACGATATCGGCCGCGCGCAGGGATGCACCGCTGCGCTGAACGGCATTATCCGGCAGATCGGCGGCGATCCTCGCTAGGCGCTTGTCCAGCGCGCCGAAGCCAGCACGCTGGACTGCCCCCAGCCAGCCATTCTCGCATAGGCCGAGAATGGAACGTGGCTATTATCGGCTCGCAACGGGCGTGTGTAACCTCACATGGTAATGTACCACTTGCCATCAAGGCGGCGCACCTTGCCGGTGTCGGTCTGCTTCGACCCGTCGCCAAAGCGGGTGACGGTGGTCACCAGTGCGTGATCCGCGTCGGTCTGGTCGACCTTCTCGACCTCGACAGACGTCACGCCGCCCCGCCTCTGCGCGTTCGCGGCCTTGCCTTGCAGCATCGGCGTGATGAAGATCCCGGCGGTCGCCTTGATCTCCGGATCAATGCGTTCGAGCGCCTCGGCGGTCTGACCGCGCCCGGCCGCCTCCATCGCGGCACGGGCAGCGTCACCCGGTCCCTGGCCGCAGGCGGTCAGCGCGAGAAGTGCGGCGGCTGCGAACAGCGGACGAATGTGCATCGTCCCCTTCAGGATCGCGGCCATCACAGCACCGGCTTCGTGGCACGAGCGGCAAAGAAGGCGTCAGCGGCTTGTGCCACCAGAGCGGCTGGCCGTTGGGATGATCCATCGGGTGAACCGATGCCGACCGTACCACCACGAGGTCCGACATCGGCGTCGGCGTGGTAGCCATCCAGCCCGGCTTTCCCCCAACGCGCGGAGAAGGTGTCGCGGCTGCTCTCCTGATGGGGCGTGCCCCATTTGGTGACGAGCATCTGCCGCCATTCGCCGGCCGCCGTACCTTGTGGCGCGATATAGGTGATCCCGGACAAATGCGCCCCATCCGGCCAGACGAGCATTCGGAGCGTATATCGTCCGCCCGCGTCGTCCTGAAGCGTCGCCTCGCCGAGCACGCTGCGCCGCGTTTCCACGCCACCAACGCCTCCACGAATGTTGATGGCGCTGCGAAGCTGACTTTCGAAATCGACGAAGCGGGTCACGCCCCTGCTGGTCAGCTTTCGCGTCGCGATGACGACGGAAACCTCCTCCTCGCTCATGCCGAGGCGAAAGCCGCCGAGGTCGAAGGTAACCGGATCATCGGCAACGCTGCGATCGGCAGCGCGGGTCAGGCCGACGATCACCGGCGTGGTCGGCATGGTGATGGCAGGCTGCTTCGGCCCGTTGCCGAAGACGGATGGGATCTTGTCGAGCAACTTGGTGATCGGTGCCCGCTGGGCGGCGGCGGGCACGGCGGCCAGCCCGATGACGAGTGCAATGGTCAAACGCATGTGTGTCTCCCTTGAATTAGTCGGATCAGAAGCCGGCGTGCCAGCCGACGAGCGCGGCGACGGAGCCGTCGGTGACGTCGTGCATGACGCCGAGGCGGAGCGGCATGGCGGTGCGGGTGACGTAACCGGCGGTGAGCTGGACACGGCGTGGACCAGCAAGACTGGCGCGGGTGACGCCGTACAGGACCGAACGGCTGGCAAGGTCGTAGCCGGTGCCCAGCGTCAACTCCGCCGCGCCCGCCTCGATGGCAAGCGGCTGCGCGATCCCAAGCGTCAGCAGACCGCCGGGCACCGCGCCGGTTGCCTGCACGCCGATCCGGCTGCCGAGGATCGGGGTCGCGCCCGTCACCAGCGAGGCGGCGTCGATCTTCAGCCGGGTGACGCCCAGCGAGCCATAGCCCTCCAGCGCCCAGCTATCGGTCACACCGATGCGGTGGTGAACCTCGACCATGACGGTGCGGGCGCCGCGTCCCAGCCGCAGAGCGCCGCTGCCGGTCGGCATGCCCATCAGCGTGCCGTCCTCGTCGATATACGAGGCGCGCAGATCTACGCCACCCCGGCTCCAGCCCAGCGTCATCGCCTGCGCGGCACTCCCGCTGGCTCGCCCCGCCGCCATGGTCAGCCCGAGCCGTCCGCCACCGACCGCCCGGTCGACGCCGAGGCTGGTCGCGGCCTGCGGGGCATAGGCGAGCACGCCATCGGCGAAGGGCGCCAGACCCATGACATCAGCCTGGAGCATGTCGCTCGCATTCCACGCCGCATGCATCCGGGTCGTCCCGTCGGTATAGCCAAAGGTGCCCGCCGTCGCTTCGGCACGGACCTGATCCTGTCCGGGGCCGAAGCGGGTGCTCGTAAAGCCCATCGTCCCGCTGAAACCGCCGAGCGACAGGCTCGCCTGTCGTCCCATCTGCTGGACCCGCCGCTCGATGCGGCGGTCGGCCATCACCTGCGGCTGGACGACGAGCGCGGCGACCGAACCCGCAAAGTCGCGGCCATAGGCATCGAGCACCGTCACATGCGACAGCGCCGTCTGAATCGCAGCGGTGCCGACCGCCGTCGGCACCACCATCACCGATTTCGCGACGCTGGCCTGGGTCGATCCATTCGACAGCGTCGGATTGACCGGCGACAGCGCCGCCTTGAAGTCGACCAGACCCATGCCGAATACCTCGTCCGGTCCCGGCGCACCAATGTCCTTGGCGGTCTTCAGGATGACGTCGCCCGCCTGCTGACCGCTCAGCTGCGGCCACTTGGACAGGATGTCGGCGGCGAGACCTGCGACCACCGGCGCCGCCGAACTGGTGCCGGAGAAGACGCCGACCGTGCCATCGACCAGCGTGGTAACATTGGCGCCGACCGCAACGACGGTGCGGTCCTTCATCGACCCCGCCCGGTTGGAATAGGCCTCAATCTCGTAGGCGTTCAGCGCCGGGCTGAGCGCACCGACGAACAGCACCGCGTTGCGATTGCCGACGGTGATCCACTGGCTATTGTGGGGATCGGGAGCGCCGTAATTGCCGGTCGAGTTGACCAGCAGCCCGCCGGTCGCCGCCAGCCGTTCGGTTGCTGCGGTCCAGCTCGCGCTCCCACCGACCAGCGATGAACTGACGATCTCGATACCCTTGTCCGCCGCATAGCGGATGGCCTCGTCGGTATGCGACAGGATTTCTCCTTGCGTCTTCTCGTCCCAGTCGGCGACGCGAAGTGCGACGATCCTCGCGGACGGCGCATAACCCACCGCGCCGCCACCATTAACCCTGGCGGCGATGATGTTGGCGACCGCCGTGCCGTGGTCCGACGCTGCGCTGCCCAGCTCGTTGCGCTTGGTCCGGGTGCCGTCGGCGGCCACGATATAGCCGAAGTCCTTGGACAGCGTCTGATCGATGCGGCCCTCAAGCTCGCCGTTCACGTCCATCACGCCATCGTCGACCACGGCGACGGTGACGCCCTGGCCGGTGTGCCCGCTGTCGAGGGCGTAAAGCGCATTCATGAACTCGTTCGCACCATAGTTGCGGCGGAACTCGGGCGTGTCGTTGACCGAGCGGATCGGCTGGCGGTCCGATGGCGTGATGACATAGCCCGCTGGTGGCGGCACCGGCGCCGAATAGACCGGCGGCGTCGGCGTCGGCGTTGGCGTGGGGGCCGGTGTCGGCGTGGGTGTGGGTGTGGGTGAAGGCGTCGGAGACGGCGAGGGCGTTGGGCTCGGCGACGGCGTTGGCGACGGTGTCGGACTTGGCGATGGTGTCGGCGCGGGCGTCGGTGTTGGCGTAGGCGTCGGTGTCGGCTCAGGCGTCGGTGATGGACTCGGCGTCGGCGTTGAGCCGCCAGTCGGCGGTGGCGTCGCTACGCTGCCCGAACTGCTAATCGCGCCGCCGCCCCCGCAGGCAGCGATCGTCATCGCCAGCATGCTGGCCGACGCTGCCCTAATCCCCCGTATCCCAACCATCATCATCCCCCGATGGGAATGCACGCCGGCCAGCCGGCGGCACCCCGTGAAATGGCGGGGTGCCGGCCTTCTGGAGACCGGAAGTTGAGAACCAGCGCATAGACTGGCGCGAACACCTTTAGCCGGATGGCCTGGACATACGTGTCCGCCATCCGGTCACAGAAGTGCTCCGCGACCGAATTTGGTCATATTGACCGGCTCTATGCGCAGGGTTCTCACGCCCCGGTCCGTAGGAGAGCACCCACGGACACAATCAGGCTATATTCGATTCCTTAACGAATTGCGACAGCCCGGAAGTGCCTCTGAAAGGCGAAGCCATGCCACTGGCACGGAAAAGAGGCGGCGATGGCGCTGATCCGTACGGACGGATGAAGCGAAGGTTCTGAACGAAAGGAAAAAAATAGGGTCGGCATCCGCCGACTCGGCCTTCGGTCAGAATTTTCATCGTCGGCCGGTTCTGCCGGTCATCCCCCACCATCCACGCGTCTTAAACCCCCGCCGCCTCACGCGGCGTGGGCGACAATGGCGCGTGCCTGGAGCACATTGCCTATGCTTCCTTCACCTATCATCACGGCCCTGAGCGTAGCCCGGCTCGACGTCGGTCATCGCCTGGGCGTCGACCGCCAAATCCCCATCGGCGCCGCCATTCTGACCGCTGAACTGCACGGCCAGCTCATTCACTTCACCCTCGGCAGCTGCGTCCTCCAGCCTTCTGATCCCGCAGAGTGGCTCCTGACCTGGCTCGACGAACAGCTGCTACGTGATGGGGCAACCATCGCCGGATATGGCCTGGACGACGACGCAGCACTTCTCGACCACCTTCCCGGTGCCAGATGGTCGCCTTGCATCCGCGCGCTCGCGGGATGCGGTCAGCAATATGCCTTGAATTTGATCGCCAGCCGTGACGGTGAACGGCTGACGTTCGCGCAGGCCTGCGCGAACATGAACATTCTCCATGCCCCGGTCGATCAAGGTCGCCGCTTCGCCAGCTGGCTGCGGTCCGACATCAGCGACATCGAGGGGCAAGTGCAAATCGATGCGATCGCCACTTTCCGCCTCGTCATACGCCGCTTCGCCGCGCTGAACCCGGTCGGACACAGCATCGCCGCCGTCCTCAGCGACCGCCTCGCCGCCTGGCTCGGCGAAAGCGATCACGCCGCGGCGCAGGCACATGTCGCGGACCTGCTGTCCGCCGCCGACTGATCCCACACGGCCGCCATGCGGCCAATGCCCAAGGAAATGCCCATGTCTCTCATCGACCTGTCGGTCGAGGACCGCGGTTTCGCGCCCACATCGATCGCACTCGCCATCCGCACCATCGGGGCCTGTCCCGCCGCGCGGAACAGACCGGATGCCCGCATCCTCTGCGGAATCGGCATGCTCACGGTCTCCCCGGATCATGACGGCTACCGCTTCTCGACTGAGGCTCGCTGCCTCGGCGAAGGGGATACCGTCATTGATCTGCTCGACTGGCTGGAGCCTCACATCGCATCGCCTGGTGCCGTGATCAGCTGGCACAATTTCGGCGCCGTGCCCTACCGGCTGCTCGCGCTGGCCGATCCGGCGCGCCATCCGCAGATCATTACGGCCGCAGTCGATACGGCGGAACGATGGCGGGCCCTGCCGCTCGGGCACACATGGCACCTTCGCCAGGCACGCGCCCATCTCATGCCCTGCATGTGCCCGCCACAGACGCCGGTCGACGAGTGCGCTGCAGAGATGCCGACCATCCTGCTGCCGGACCCGGCGACCACTGCTGTCGAACTGATCAGCGAGGCGATCGCCGGATGGCGATGCTGGGCTCAAGGCTTCGGCGATTTCGACGACGCTGATCACCCCGCACAGGCAGCACTTCGGGCGCTGGACCGCTGGCGGGGCGAGCAGCCCGCCACCCGCTGACCTTTCCCAAACGACATGAGGGCGCGCGAGCGCCCGCCGGAGAATCACCATGCACCACGACCTGACCTCGCTCTGGAAGAGCAACACGCCCCGCTTCGTCGTCGTCCTCGATGCCGAACTCGCCTATGATCATGAAGCACATGGCCGATACCAGGCAAGCGAACGCTTCCTGCCCGCCGATGCCGCAAACCTGTCGCTCCGCAAATTGCGCACCGACCCGCGCGTGACGCCGCGCTGGCCCTGTCACCGGATCACGACACTGAGCTGGCTGGTGATGACCGAAGCGGACGACGGCCTGCGCCCGGTAAGGTTGGAGACGCGCGGCTTGCCGGAGCAAGATGAAGCCGCTGTCCTGAAGGCCTTCTTCACCGACATGGAACAACTCGGCTATGTCCAGCTCGTGACCTGGGGCGGATTCCACTCCGACCTGCCGCAGATCTTGATCGGGGCGATCGACGCCGGGCTGCGGCTACCGTCGTCCCTGAGCGGCCTGTTGTCGCCATGGCGGCGCGATGCGTCGGGCCATCTCGACCTCTGCAGCGAAATGTGTGGCGGGGCGGCACCCGCGCACTTGGCTGAGGTCGCTGCCCGGCTGGGCATCCCGGCCAAGCTCACCTGCCGGCCGGACCTCGTCTCGCATATGATGCAGCAGGGCAAATGGTCCGCGGTCCGCTCGGTCTGCGAGGGTGATGTGCTGAGCACGGCGGCGCTGCTGATGCGCTGGCGCCACCTGTCCGGCGGCACCGGCTCCGTCCTGGAGGCAACGCGGCGGCTGACCGGCTTCGTCGCCGAGCACTGCACCCACCGACCCTACGCCGCCGATTGGCAGCGATACGCTGACGACCTGCTCGCCGCATCCTTCGCGGCGGAAGCCCGCAAACTGGAAACCTTGGGAGCCTCGGCCTGCAATTGAGCCGTGATGATGGCCTCTTCGAAGGGGCGGAAAAGCAAGAAGGATCAATGACATGAGCGTCATTGAATCAATGGACACGATGCAGGCCTGGACTATCGGCCTGCGCTTGGCGATGGGCTATCCACAATATGCGCCCATCGGCAATCCGATCGCCTATGCCTCGGGCGGGCGCAAGAACTTCGCAGAGGCGCTGGAGATCGCCGCCATCGTCGAACAGACCAACCGAGACTTCGTCCTCGTGCAATTCGACCTGCCAATCGCCGACGGGCCAGTTGGCATCTCGCTTGCCACACGCGGCAACGTCCTTGTCGAGTGGCACGCGGACGTGCAGCCCTACCTCGCCAGCGATGACGGGATCATCGAACTGCTCAGCGACACGCATCGCTGGTCGGTCGGGCCGCGCTCCATCCTGACCGCGTCGCCGCTGCCGTCCCACAGCCGCATCAAGCGCGGCATTGAACGCGCGCACCGGCGCTGGCGGGAAGCCGCCGATCAGATGCGCGGCATCGAATTGCACGGTTCGATTTTCATACCCGCCGGGGGCAGCTACGCCGACGCGACACCGATCGAGGTGGTGAGGGCGGCGGCATAAACGTCGCCAGCCTCGTCGGCGCGTAGATGTGCGTACCATCAACGCTAACAGTGCTGTTACATCGCTGGCGGTCGTTTGGACGCCCGCATACAATCGACCGTCAGCCAGTCCACTTTCGACCAGAGTCGGTCGTTCAGCCCCCACACGCTCAGCGTCCGGTTGTGCCGAAACTTGCCGTTGGCTTGAGACCGGTTATCTCGGTCGCAACCGCTGACAAAGGAGACATTGCCAACCCGAAGCTGCTCGTTGAAATCCGCCATTCGTTTCTCCGGTTATCGCGGCATTGCAATCGACCGGCTTTGGGATATTCCGGTCCTTCAAGCCGGATGCCCTGACCGACAGCTTGTGGACTAAAGGCCGTCATAAGTGACCTGCCGCTTGAGACAGCCGATCAGCCTTTCGCAATAGCGAGCGCCGGCTGTGAGCGGGGCCTCCTCGATCGACGTCCTATCTTGGCCGCATCCCAGGCGTCCGCGAACCTCGCCGCCGGCTACATGGCGTTGCCGATAGCCGATCGTCCCGTGAGGCATGCCGCGACATCCGTCTGCACCACATTGTAGAAAGCGAACGTCGCGAACAGCGCACCTATGACAGCCACCAATGCAATGATCGCGAGAACGATGCGGTGCCAGCACACCCGCCAACCGAGCGATTTAAAGACGTCGTCGAACTGTTCTGAAATAGCGGCATAATCGCTCTTCAGCTTGGCTTTCTGGCGCGAAATCTCTGTCGAGAGCACGCTTAGGGTGAGCCATTGGTTGATCACCCCGAACATGAGTAGTCCGACGAAGATCCAAGCGCCGGCCAGCACGGCAACGTCCGTCCAGAGGTCCAAGCTACAGGCCTTGGCGACCTTCAGTTGTGACGCAACGATCACGCTCGCCACGGGCAAGCCGAGCAGTTGAGCCTGTATGTCCACGATCGTCTTATGGATCTTGGTGGCAAAATCGATCCGAGCATCTTCCAGCTGACTGCGGATCTTAGCGTAGGAGAAGCTCGAGGCGAACAGGCGATAGCCGTCCTGCACGGCCTTGAGGACCGCGTTGAGATTGGCGACCAGATAGGAAAAGCGGAGCTTATGCGGATGCGCATGCGCTATGTCCATGAGCGCCCCGCCAAGAATCTCGAGCTTTTGTTCCCGGTGTTCGTCTCGGTCGAAGAGATCAAGCAGGGCGTTAGCATTGTCGATGGCCATCATCGTCAACTCGTGCACGCCGTACGTCACGGGCACGACGAACTTGCCGTCCTTGACGAACACGAGTTCGGCACGCGTCTCGTCAAAGTAGGATGCCGCCTCGCCAAACAAGGTCACCAGCTTGAGCATCGTCCGATAGCGCACGATAAGATCCGGAACGGGTGCGTCCCCTCGGGCGAAGTCGACATCTTTGACGTAGTAGGCCTGCGGCTCTGCGATGCAGACCCTGGGTCCCTTTAGTAGATCATCCGTCGTGCGAGCGAACAGGCCGAGGCCGACGCGCGGAGCATCGATGCGCACAAGCACGTCGGCCCCGGGCGCAACCTCGTTCCGCTCCGATCGCAGCACTAGGCCAGTCTCCGCGCCTTCCTCGGGGTCGCCGTCAATCCTAAGAAGCAGTTGCGCCATCACAGCGTCGCCCACGACGACGTGGCCGTCCCGTCCGGGTCCATCGAATACCGTAGCGCGATAGACCGGAATGAGATCGCCGAAGCTAAGCCTCGGCATCGAGACCGAACTCTTGGTGCAGGCGGGCCACAAGCTGCTCAGGCAGATTGCGGATCACGAGCGTCTCATCATCCTCGTTGAAGGTGATCGACTCACTGGTGATGGCATTGCGGTCAAACTCAATCGTCCAATCATCGGTTCGCGCCTTGAACCGCACCAGCGTAGTCAACACGGACACGTTCGGCACGAAACCGTCGGTCAGGTTCCGCTCCGGATCGTTGAGACGCTCGAGCAAATCATCCGGAGCGTCTGGCACGAGTTCGTTGGCCAGTGCCGTGAAGTCGAGTTCGGTTCGAGTGCGAGCCGACCGTTCGCAGATCGACCGTGCCCGACGCATAAAGTCCTCGCGCCCCTCCCCGGTTAGACCCCGGCTGTCGGCAAAATCACGGAAGATATCGACGAGGCCTTGCGTGTCGGCCTTTTCGAGAACCGTCTCCTCGCAGCCGAGCACCTCCTTGAAATACTCGGCCACGTTGCCGCGCCCCTTCAGGAAGCCGATATAGCGCGCCTCGCCTGCTTGCCATCCTGAGATGCCGATCCGACCGGCGAAGCGGAAGCCTTCCATGTCGATGTGCGGTGCTTCGTGCATGTCAAGATCCTGGGTCAGACGGGCGCCCCACTTCTCGTTGACGATGGCGACGAGCAGGAACTGGCGACCCTCGGTCTCGAAGTGAGCGAACAGGACATGTCCCCCGCCGGCATTCGGTCGGGTCCTCGCCCGCACGTCCAGCGTCGTCATCATGTCGCCGGTTAGCGCGGCGAACGCCTCCGCCGTCGTGCCCTCGTCAATGTATGTTTGAATGAAGGTCTGCGTCGGAAACTGTACGACGTCGGCGGCGAAGCGCCCATGAGCTTTAGAACTGCGTCGGCGATAAAGTTCATGCAAATCGTCGACGACCTTCTGCGTAAGACCACTGACCGGAAGCGGCGCCCCTCGAAGCCGGACTTCGAACCCGCCGTCGATCCTGCGATGTTCATGAACCGTAAGATTGATGATGTCGTTCGCCAAGAGCATATCTCCAAAGTCAGCGGCGTATTCTGCCAGAGTACCGCAGACGTAGTCTAGCCTGTTCCATTTCTGTTTCTTTTCCGCAAATCAGGCCGGTGATCGCCAGCAAGCGCCGCCTCGTTGCAGCCGGCCAGCGTTTAATCATTATCGTTTGCCCTGAAATCCTCGTCCGTACATCAATGAAGCCTTGACCCCTATGAAGTTCCATGTTTGTTCTCATTTGAAGTGCATCCTCGAACCCGGGGCGAAACTTATGACGAGAGCTATCCTGATCCCTGTACACGACATGCTTGACACCCTGCTCTTTTCTTGGGAGCCCAAGAGAAGGTGGTGGGGAGAGGGCATTTTTTTTGATGCAGAGAGCGCTCGAGCTTTTGAGAGTACGATCCGTAGTCTGTTTTCGGTTTCCGCGAAGGCGGTCTGTCGTATGATCAATATCGCCTTCGAGACGCTTATAGACGATTCATTATCGAATATCACGAATGTCACCCAGTTGAAGGCGCTGTTGAACAAGCGTGTCTTGAGCTTAGTGAATGACTTCGAAGATGGGAAATGGCTCAGCAGTCGATTCCAAAGTTATCTTTGGGACAATATCGCTCAAACTGCCCTTTCTGAGCGGGAGCGATTGGCGCTGGTTGATCAGAGCCATTCGGCCTTGGTAGCTGCGGCTCGGAATCTCAGGCTTACTGACAAGGATGAGGTCGGCCAGGGAAGTGAAATCGCTGAAGTTTTTCTCTATGGAATCATGAAAAACCACTACAAGGCGCTGCCAGTTGTACCCAAGATATTTTATAAACAGAATGTACAGGATAATGCCAAGGGTGCCGATAGCGTTCATATCGTGGTCAGCAAAGATAGCGAAGACTTCACTCTGTGGTTCGGCGAAGCGAAATTTTATAATTCCATCGCCGATGCGCGCTTGGACGCGGTGGTAAATTCGGTTTACGCAAGTCTAGACACTGGCAAGCTGAAAAAAGAAAACGCAATCATCACCAACGTGTCTGACCTTGACCAGTTGGTTCTGGCTCCGGCGCTAAGATCAAAAATCAAGGCAGCCTTGAGCAGCCAAGTTTCAATCGATCATCTAAAGCCGAAGATTCACGTTCCGATCCTCATTATTCATCAGTGCGCCGATACGGCGAAATGTGCTGAGCTTTCCCAAGAATATCGTAAGGCGATCTCTGCTCATCACAAAGAAAGAGCCGAGGCCTATTTCTCGAAGCAGATTTCCGGATCGTCCAAGGTCCATAAATATGGCGACATTCAATTCCACCTGATCCTCTTCCCGGTTCCGGATAAGAAGGCGATTGTCGACACCTTCTTGGGAGCAGTCTCTTTCTACAAGGGGGCGAAGTGATGGAGGTGTTTGCTGCATGCTCCGAGGTCAATGACCTCATCGAAGGCGGCAACGACCTAGCTGCGCGAAATATACTGATAAGGCTGTTGGGTGATCTAGACCGCAGCAAAACGCCATATCCTCAGGTCTTGAATCAGTTGGTTCGAGCAGCGGGGCTTTTCCCGTATCTGCAGCTTGAGAATGCGTCGTGGGATCAGAAATTCGTCCATGAGGCGTTCGCTGTGGATGTCGGTAACCGAACCGCCACATTGCATCGAGAGCAGGCCACCGTTTTGTCGAAGCTTCTCAGCGGCAAAAGTATCGCCGTGAGCGCACCGACGAGCTTCGGAAAGAGCTTCATCATAGACGCGTTTATCGCTTCGAAGCGACCGGACACGGTGGTGATCATTGTGCCCACTATCGCCTTGATGGATGAAACTCGCCGCCGCCTGTACAAGAAGTTTTCGCGCGATTACGGCATTATCACTGCGCCTGACGCACCTCTAGAAACTCGGAATATTTTGATCTTTCCGCAAGAGCGAGCGTTCGGTTACATTAAGAAGCTTAAAAAAATCGATCTTTTGGTCATTGATGAGTTCTACAAGGCAAGTATTGCCCACGATAAGGAGCGGGCTCCGTCACTCATCAAGGCAATTGTCCAGCTATCTCGCCGGGCTGAGCAGCGTTACTATCTGGCTCCGAACATCAAAAGACTGGCTGATAACGTCTTCACGCGCGACATGGAGTTTCTAGAACTTCTCGATTTCAACACCGTATTCCTCGAAAAACATGAGGTTTACAAGGAAATTGGCGGAGACGCGAAAAAGAAATCTGAAGCGCTTCTGTCGATCATATCTCCGCGAAACGAGAAATCTCTCGTCTATGCCGGAACATATGCCGAGATAAAGAGGATAGCTGATCTCGTTGTGGCTCGAATGAGCAAAGTCGACCGAGTTCATACAAACCATTTCGCTAGGTGGCTTCGCGAGAATTATCAAGAGAACTGGGTACTAGCCGACCTCGTGGAGCGCGGCGTTGGCGTGCACAACGGGCGGATGCACAGGTGCCTCAGCCAGATTCAAGTCGTGCTTTTCGAGCATGAGAAAGGCTTCGACAGCATCGTTTCGACGTCTTCAATCATTGAGGGCGTGAACACATCCGCGCAAAACGTCGTCATATGGAAAAGTAAGTTAGGACAGAACAACCTTAAGGATTTCACATACAAAAACATAATCGGCCGAGGTGGCCGCATGTTCAAGCATTTTGTAGGCCATATATATCTTTTGGACTCACCGCCAAAAGATGAAGATACGCAGCTTCAGATCGAGTTCCCTGACACTGTCCTTGGCGGTCTAGATGAAACCCAAGATCGTGAAAGTTTGAATGAACGCCAGATCGAGAGAATTATCGAGTATAAGCGGCAAATGTCGGATATTGTTGGGGTCGAAAACTTCGCACGAATCAAAAGAGATAACCTACTGCAAGACAGCGACGCGGATTTTTTGCTTCGGATTGCTGGTGATATGAAAGACAATCCTGAAGATTGGAAGGGTTTCGGCTATCTGAACTCGAGCAATCCTTCTGACTGGGAGCGAATGCTCTACAAAGTAATCACTCTTAAGCCTTCCGGATGGGATGCCCCGTACAGCCGGGTGGTGGGGGTGGTTAAAGCGCTAGCGGCGAACTGGACGACCGACATACCGAGGATGTTGCGGCAGCTCTCTGGCAACGGAATTGATATCGAGGACTTTTTCCAGTTGGAGAGGACGATTACGTTCAAGCTCTCGGCACTTCTGAGCGACATTAATGAGCTTCATAAGATGATTGTCAACTCATCTGTCGATATTGGCGGTTTCATTGGTAAGGTTAGTCACGCATTTCTGCCACCAGCAGTGCACAACTTGGAAGAATACGGCCTTCCGCGAATGATCTCGCGCAAGCTGCACATGGCACGCTATATAGATTTTTCACAGGCGGACCTTGATCTCCGGAACGCGTTGAACCTTTTCCGCCGCAACGGTCTCGAAGCTGCTCTCGGGATCGAAACCTTGACGGCGTTTGACCGCTACATTCTTCGGTTTTTCTTCCACGGTATCACGCCCGACGAGGTCGCTTCGGCACCGGCGTAGTTCTGCAGCTTCTTTCTGCGTGGCGTACGTGGGTCGAAGACAATCATTGCCTTGCCGCATCCGAACGTCTGCTGTTGCCTGATCGGCACCAATAACGGACTTTCGGAAACGTCCAACATCGTGGTCATTCCCAACGTCGATGGCCAACTTCGGCTTTCGGCAATACCTGCCGTTGAATCGTTGGGGTACGGTCGGCAGGTATGTCCCACTTTTCGCCGTGCCGCTCTCAACATGTCGCTTACGGCGACGGATCAGCATCTGCGACAGTTCGGTTGTGCGGCAGGATATGGATCGAGGTTGCGCCGACATCGGATTATAGCAGGTACCCCTGATCGATCAGGCATCCTCACTGTTCGCAGGCGATCCACTGCGTTACGCCGCTTGAATGGATGACGACGTTCATGCCTCAGCGGTCCGGCTTCAGATACTCGCCACGCGGATGCTCCGGCTCGCGCGCTCGTCTCACGCCGACCATAAGCTCACCAGCGCGCAATTCTCCGCGCTGTCTGTTCTCCGTGAGCGCGGCACCTTGCCGCTTGGCGAGGTCGCTCGCGCCGAACGCGTGTCCCACCCGACCATGAGCCGCATCATCAGTGGCCTGGCCCAGTCCGGTTTCGTCGAGCGCGTCGGCGGGTCCTCTGACAAGCGTGTTCGCCATGTCGCCCTGACTGCAGAAGGGCGCACCTTGTACGAGCAGGTCGCGGCCAATCGCATCGCGATCATGGAAACGATCCTGACTCAGTTGACGCCGGCAACGCGAGCGGATGTCATCGCGGTCGTCGCACGGGTGGTAAAGGGTATCGAAGAGCACCTCGACCAAAATTGACGGACCACAATCCGTAGCTATGCTACATATCCGTACCGAGGGGAGGTATGGATGCATAAGCGCAAGTCAGCGGGTATCGTGGCGGGGGTCGGGCTGATCGGCCTGTATCTGGCGAATGCATCGTGGCTTGCGGCCACGCCGCAGGGGCGTCCGATGCTGCTGGCGCATCGCGGCGTTCATCAGACGTTTGATCGGACTGACCTCAAGGAAAACAGCTGCACCGCGACCCGCATGCGGCCGCCGACCAACCCCTATCTCGAGAACACGATCGGTTCGATGCGTGCGAGCTCTGCGCTGGGCGCCGATGAGATCGAACTGGACGTGCATCCCACCACCGACGGTGAGTTCGCGGTGTTCCATGACTGGTCGCTCGAGTGCCGGACCGACGGCAAGGGCGTCACCCGCGAGCAGAGCATGACCTACCTTCGCACGCTCGATCTCGGCTATGGCTATACCGCGGACGGTGGCAAGACTTATCCTTTCCGCGGCAAGTTCGTCGGCGAGATGAAGACGCTGCACGAGGTGTTGGCGACCTTCCCCGGCAAGCAGTTCCTCATCAACATCAAGAGCAACGATCCATCCGAGGTTGACAAACTCGTTGCCTATCTTCGCGCGAAGGGCGATCCCACGGACGAACGGCTGCACGTCGTCGCCAGCGACCCCGTGCTGGATCGCATGCGGGTCGTCGCCCCGCGGGCCAGGCTGCTGTCGACGGCGCGCGGCAAGGCGTGCGCCTTCGGATATGTGGCGTTTGGCTGGAGCGGATATGTCCCGGACAGCTGCCGCCACGGCGCGATCGGCGTGCCCGTGAACCTGCGCTGGGCCTATTGGGGGTGGCCCAACCGCTTTCTTCAGCGGATGCGCGACGCCGACGCAGACGTCTTCATGGTGGCACCGATCGGTAACAAGGACGGCGATCAGGGCCTTGCCGATCCCGCGCAGTTGGCCGCGATTCCCCAGGCGTTCGACGGCGGGATCATGACCGACGATGTCGAGAAGATCGGCCCTGCGGTGTTGCGGCGCTGGCCGCGCCCGCAGGTCGCCCAGCGTGGCGAGGCCACGCCGACTGAACCATCGCGTTGAACAATGGGGGGACACATGAAACGTCGGTATCGGGCGGCAATAGGCGCGGGCGTGATCCTGGTGCCTCTGTACCTCGCGAACGCGTCTTGGTTGGCAAACCCGCCGACGGGGCGGCCGACGCTCATTGCGCAACGCGGCGTGCATCCGCTTTTCAAAAGGAGTTCGGACGATCCCCAGGATTGCAAGGCCCGGCATATCCTGCCGCCCCGCAATCCCTTCATCGAGAACACGTTGCCGTCGATCCGCGCCGCCATCGCAGCCGGCGCTGATATCGTCGAGGTGGATGTCAGGGAGACGGCCGATGGGGAGTTCGTGCTGTTCCATGATTTCGGGCTCGAATGTCGCACGGATGGCAAAGGCGCGGTCAATCAGACGACCTTCGCCGACATGAAATTCCTGGATGTCGGCTATGGCTATACGGCGGACGGCGGCAAGACCTACCCGCTCCGGGGTCGGGGCCGCGGGCTGATGACCACGCTGGACGAAGCGTTTGGCGCCTTTCCGAAGCAGCGCTTCCTCGTCCAGCTAAAGGACGGCCCGTCGTCGGGCACCAACCTTGTCCTGTACATCGACAAACGACATCCCGACGCCTGGGGCCGCATCGCCCTGTTCGGCGACACGCCAGCGACGGAGGCAGCCAAAAAGCTTCGACCACAGGTGCCGGTGGTCCATGACCGACGCGGCGCGAAATGCACGCTCACCTATGCCGCGCTGGGCTGGACAGGTTACGGTCCGAAGGCATGTCGAGATGGCACGATGCTCGTCGCGATGAACATGCGAGCCTTGGCCTGGGGATGGCCCAATCGCTTTCTCGGGCGGATGGCGAGCGCCGACGCCGATGTCATGCTGATCGGATCGGTATCCGGCCTGGGTTCCAACGACTTCACCCGGCTGGATACGCTCGACGAGCTTGCCAAAGTCCCGGATGGTTTCGGCGGCCTGATCTGGACGGACCGGGTCGAGGTCATAGGACCGGCCCTTCAGAAACGGTGGCCGCGTCGATCCGGCAGTCCGAAGACGGCCCAATATCCGCCATGAGAGAATCTATGATCTGACGCGATTTAATATCCTTTGTCGGCCCGTGAGCCCCGAACATATGCTCCCTCCAGGACTGGCAGGGAATGTAGCCAGGAGGTTTACGCGGCGCGCGCGGAGGTCGCATCCATTCATCATGACGAGGAGATCAGGCATGACCCGATCGGATACGATATGGCTCCTTGCCGTGGCAGGTGCTCTTTGTGCTTGTGGTGGCTCGACGGCAGCCGAGCAGAGCAAGCCTGTTTCGCCGCCTGACGATGCGGTTGAGAAAGTCGAGACCTGGAGAGCGCCCACCGGGTCGCGGCAGATGAATATCTGGCCGGGCGCGGCGCCCGATGGAACGTTCCGGCCGCAGCGCGGCGAAACCGTCCGAACATATCGCGATCCCGGCGTGGCAGGTGGCTGGTCGCAGGTTGTCATGAACGTCGCGGTTCCGACGATGACCATCATGTCACCCAAAGAGCCGAAAACGAAGACGGCGGTCATCGTCTTTCCGGGCGGCGGCTTCCAGAAGGTCTTCGTCGGGCTGGAAGGAACGGAAATCTGCGATTGGCTGGTGGCCCGGGGCATCACCTGCATCGTCTCGAAATACCGGGCGCCGGGCGGTAACGATTTCTGGGATCCGGTTACACAGCGCCAGATCACGCCGAAGATCCCCCGCGCATTGCAGGATGCCCAGCGCACCATAAGGTTGGTGCGGTCCAAGGCCGCCGAACTGGGGATAGATTCCAACCGGATCGGCGTCCTGGGCATGTCCGCTGGCGGCTATCTGGTGGCGCAGACCAGCACCATCCTCGCGCCGACCTATCGCCCCGTCGATGCGATCGACAAGATCAGCAGCCGTCCGGACTTCGGCATCGCGCTCTATCCCGGTCATATCTGCCGCGACGACGGGTCGTTCGATCCGAAACTGCCCGTGACGAAAGCCGCACCCCCGCAGTTCATCGTGCAGACCTGGGACGACCAGACCGATCCCGTCTGCAACAGCCTGATGTATGCCGCCGCGCTCGACAAGGCGGGGGTGCCCACCGAATTGCACCTGTTTGCGCATGGCGGACACGCCTTTGCACTCCGCCATCCGAAGGAGCCGGTCGGAAAATGGCCGGAGCTGGTCAAACTGTGGCTCAGGCAAATCAAAATGCTGTAATTCCAGCACGGGTGCTCGCATCAGCTCGTCCGGACTAAGCAGGTGCCTTGGTTCGGGCTGCCGCCAAACCAGGTTATGAATGAATGACCGAATGTAGGTCATTCCGTTGAAAGCAGGCAGGCTGATGTTCACCGCCGCCGATCTTTAATGGCTCAGCGCGCGAACGTCGGCTGTTGTCGGAAACCGCCGTTTCGCGGACCAGTTCGGAACGTCGTCTTCGTCCCACGAACGACCGGCAGCAGGCTACCAATCGAGGTCTTTCGGGAAGCAAGATCCAAATGGCTGCTTTGGCCGAAAGCGGTAAGTCGCAGGTGCTCGACCAAGCGACCAGCATCGCCCCGTTGCAAGCCGTTCGTCGTACGCTTCTCAGACCCGGCACTTGCTGCTGGGCTACGCATTTGGCAGTCCCAGTTCTCCATCTCTCGGGACAGTTTCAGGAAAGAGTGGTCGGGAATAGATTGTGGCAAAACTGCCGCCTATAGGCCCAGGAAAGACCGTTGCGCTCGTCCCGTCGCGCTAGCGGTTCCCAACGAGAACGGCTTACATGGGGACATCCCCTAAGAGAAGCATAGCTATGCGGAGGTGGCGATCCTGCCGACCGGCGATGGGTGAAACTTGTCCTTTGGAAATCACCTGTTCATCGTCAGTGCGCGCGCCCCGCCTCCGATCCGGGACACTTCCATGGGCACACGCAATGGAAGCGTCAGCAACGTGTCGTTGTCGCCCGGCTGGTCGACCACCAGAGGCCCAGTCAGGATATAGCCCTGTTCACTGAGATAGCGTTCTAGCGTGCCGTTGAATGGCGATGGCCCCTGGCTTTGGTCGCCCAGCGCCAGGATGAGCTTGCAGGATCGATCGCATTCGATCCGCCCCTCCCGGATCATCGGGAAGCGGGCAGTTACGAGCGTGACGAGGTGCTGCCCATCATCGGCCGGAATCGCCGCCGCCGCGATCGGCGCGGTTGGCCTGGGGGCGGTGACAGCCGGCGGCGTCGATGTCGCGCCGCCGCCGACCACCTGGACGCGGCCTGTATCGCGTGGCGACGCAGGACCGTGTGACCGCATGACGAGCAACGACACGGTGATGACGATGGTCAGCACCGTGATACATGCCATTCCCGCCCCGGCTGCAAAGCGCATATCATCCGATCCCCTGGGATGCCGTGACCAGGGATGGGCGCATCCGATGATGGCCCACCCCCGGCGGATTCAGTTGCTGATGACCGACGTGTTGCGGCGATTCTTGCCACGCAGGTTGGAAATGGCAGTGATCGGGTCGTCGGTGATGATGTAGGAGAAGCTTCCGCTCACCACATCCGTCAGCCAGTTCAGGTCCGGCCGGTTGTCGGCGGTTTCCTGGCCCCAGCCATGCTGGGATTTCCACAGCCAGTATTTCGGCTCGGTGCAGCAATGGCCGTCGAGCGCGAAATAGGTATTGTTGCGCGTTTCGGGCACGGGCTGGTACGCGCCCAAGATCTTGGTGGTCCGCTGCGTCGTGCGCAGGCCGTAATAGCGGTTGACGATGTTATCCAGCGGATAGCTCAATGAATTATCATACTGCTTCATCCGCACTTCGGTCGCATAGACATAGCCCTTGTCGTAATAGGCCTGCCAATTCGACAGCGCGTTGGACGGGCCGCCGCTCGCATCGATGAAGTCGGCGCCGAACACGGGGATCAGCCGGAACCGACCGCCTTCGGTCGACGGATCGAAAATTCCCTTCTGCTCGAATTCGGCGGGCGTCTTGCCGATCGAGCTGACCGGCATCTTGAAATAGACCCAGCGTTCCGCCGGCGTGCCCCAGGCGTTCTTGTAACCCTTGACGATCTCCCACGCCGCCTTGGCGACGGCGACGTCCTTCACGTCGAACAACAGGATCATCGAGATCTTCTGGTCGCGGACGGCGCTGAGGATATCGTGCAGGCGCGTGAAGCGGCTGTCGGTATAGCCCGACAGGCTGGGCTTGCGCAGGGCGAGCTTATAGGTTTCGCCCGGAAACTGATCGACATTGGGGTTATAGCCGCGCCCCGTATATGGATCATATTCGGTGGCGCCGCTGACCGCGCTATAGGCGTTGGTCGTGCGGCCGAGATTGCTGTCATGCATGACCGCCACATTGCCGTGACGGTCGAAACGCAGGTCGATCTCGGAACATTCGATGCCCTGCGTCGCGGCGGCCTGGATCGCCGCGACCGAATTCTCGGGCACGTCGCGCAGCCAGTCCTGATGCGAGTTGGTGCCGACCGCCGTGCCGTGCAGGCCCCGATGGGCGCACACCATCGTCATGTCGGTGCGCGCGGTCTTCATCAGATTGCCGATCTTGTCCGTGTTGTAATTCGCGGCATGTGCGGTCGAAACCGCCAGGCAGGCCAATGCCAGGCCGATGATGCTGGACAGGCGAAATCCCATGGATCGTTCCTCAGTGAAGGGTTCGTGGATCGGTACGCGGTACTAATCGAATGTCGGGGTCCGTATCGGCGACGAAGACCGAAGGCGGCGGCGCGGGCGCGATGGCGGGGGACAGCAGGGCGCCCGTATCGGGATCGTAGCGGAACACCTCTGTCACGGGCCCGGTGACGACGGTCAGGACTCCGCGCAGGTCGTCCGTCACCGCGATCCGGGTCGCCGGTTCATCGCCGCAGACGACCTGCGCCCCGGCGTCGAAACCGGCGCCGCCATCGGGCTTTATGAGACAGGACCGACCGCCGGGCCGGGCAATCTCCAGCCACCCTCGCGCGGTGATCCGGTGGCTGTAGAGGCCACGTCCGTCGGGCGCGATCGAGGTGAAGGTATCGCCGCGGCCAAAGCGACGCTCGGGCGTACCCAAGCCCTTCACGCCGACGATATTCTCGGTCAGCAGTCCATCCGGGCCGATATAGTAATGGCCGATCTGCGTGCCCGTATCATCGGGCCAGCGCAGATGCATATGGACATGCGGCGGCGCATCGACATGACCATGCGGGGCATTGGTGTCGAAACCCATGATCTGGATGCGGCCCAGCCCCTCCCGCTCGGCCTCCTCGCCCAGGCCCAGGCGGCGCACGACTTCGCGCTGGGCAAATTCGAGCACGTTCGCCGTGCGGCGTTGCCGATCGGGAAATGGGCCGGTCGCATAGGCACCGGCGCGGCGCGCCGGGTCGGCATGTTCGAAGCGCAGCACCATTCCCGGCTCGACGATATGCGTCGCGACCTCGGCGGCGGTGATCGCATCGGTCGCGACCGGCGGCAACTGCACCACCACGCCGTGCGGCCCCGACCGGAACGGCACGTCCCCGCCCGACAGGAGCACGCGCCGCACCGCCAGGCGCGGCCCGTCGAACGCCAGTTCCAGCGATCGCCGCCTCGGCACGTGCAGGGCGACCACGGTCTCGCGCGGATTGTCCGCATTGAACAGCGGCGTGGTCACGGGCGCGCAGGCCGGACAGGATTCCGGCTGGAACCGTGCGACCGGACGGTCCGGCGAACCGTGCTTCACGAACTTGAGCACGATCTGCACCGCATCGCCCCCCTCCTGCGGGGGCGCAGCCCAAGCCGGGACGGCAGACAGAAAGGCGGCGCAGAGCAGGGCCTGGGCTGCCCGGCTTACCATTTCGGCTTCCACGACAGGCCCAGCCAGAAGGTGCGCCCGACCGGGAAATAATAGTTCACATAATCGCGCCGCACGCCCTGGCGGACGATAAACGGCTCTTTGGTCAGGTTCTGCACCTGCCCGACCAGCTCGACGCCCTCGCGCAGCGTCACGCGCGCCTGCATGTCCAGCTGCTGACGCGGTTCCTGATACAGGTCGCGGGTCGGCGTATCGCCATCGGCGGACTGCAGCGCACGGCCGATGCGATTATAGGATGCGCGAAGCTCGACCGGCCCGGCGACGTAGAAGACCGTCATGTTGGCGATATAGGCGGGTTGCTGGATCAGGCCGGTCGTGCGCCGCGTCCGGGGTAGGCCGGTCGCGATGCCCGCCGCGCTGACCGGCTGGTCGAACGATCCGTCGAGCAAGGTGATGTTAGCATTGACGCCCAGACCCGGGATCGCCGCGATCCGGTCGAGCGTATAGCTCGCCTCGATCCCCTTGACCCGTGCGCGCGCCGCATTGCGCGGCGTGCTGATGAACACGGTCTGGTAGGTGACGCCGGCGAAGCTCGTCGGGCTGCCCGCCTGGGACGAGGTGAAGATCTCGTTGCGGATGTCCTTGGCGAACCCGGCGAGCGACACCATGCCCGCGCCCCCCAGATACCATTCGTAGGACAGGTCGTAATTCCACGCCTCGCGCGGCTTCAGCGCCGGATTGCCGGTGTTGATGGTCAGCGTGCCGTCTGTCCCGACGCCGAAGGTCGTGCGCGCCGCATATTGGCTATAGTCGGGGCGGCCGATCGTCTTCGACACGCCCGCGCGCAGCCGCATTCCGTCGCCCAGATCATAGGTGGCGAGCGCCGAGGGCAACCAGAAGCCATAGCCGGTCGTCCGCCGCTGCGGCGTATAGGTCGTGGCGTTGACCAGCTGGTTGGTGTCGATGACCAGGTCGGTGCGGTCGTAGCGGACGCCCGCGCGCAGGTCGAACCGCTCGGTGCGGTAAAGGCCCTGAAGATAGGCCGCCTTGACCCGTTCGATATCGTTGAAGTCGTCGGCGACATTGTTCGCAACCTGGTTGGTCGCGATGAAGGCGCTGCGGTTCGCGGCGAAGCGCGCCCAGGCGGCAGCGCGGTTGAGCAGCAGATAGGGGACGCCCGGCGTCTCATAGGTCGCCGGACGCTCCGGATAGAGGAGGCCCGCCAGCGTGCCGACCGCCGCCTGCCCAGCCACGGTACCGGGGACATATTCCAGATAGGTCTGGTCATAGCCGACATCGGTGCGCGTCGTGGCGACACCGACGTTCAGGCCCGCACCACGATCGTCCGCGCCACTGTTATAGCCGAGATTGGCGGTTGCATATTGGACCGTCGAATCCAGATCGCGGTGGATGTCGCGATAATAGAGGTTCTTGTACGAATTCGGGTCGGCCGCCGCGACGGGGTCGTTGAAGGTCAGGCGCGGACGCCCGTCGACCAACGTGTAGCTGTACCCGAAAGCGTTCGCGAACCCGTTCGATGCCGCGCCGGCACGCGGGGCGACATCATATTTGATCATCTCGCGATGTTCCCGGTACAGCGCCTTGGACCGGGCGATCGTCGCGTCGAGCACCCAGCCGCTGCCGAAATCATGCCGCCCCTTCATGTCGACGAGCCAGGTGTCGCGGTTGACCGGCTGGAAGGTCAGCCCCTGCTGCGTATCGCCCTGGGCGAAGCGGCCGCTGGTCAGGGTCGTCCCGATCGGCGCGCCGGTCGGCTGGGTCAGCGCCTCGTAGCGCGTCTCGGTGTCGGTATCGTGATAATAGCCACCGAACAGCGACACGGCTGTCGCATCGTCGGGTCGCCATTCGAGCTTCAGATTGCCCGACAGGCGGGTGCGCATATTCTCGAAGAAATAATCCTGGTTGCGCACGGGCACGAGATTGCCGTTCGACAGGCCGGGAAAGGCTGTCCGCGCGCCCGCCGCCGTGAAATAGCTCCACCCCGCACCGTTGCTGTCGCCCGGCAGTTCGGCGCGCGCCGTCGACGGCAGCCGCTGATATTCGACCGACGCGACCACACCGAACTGGTCGCCCGATCCGAACACGCGCGACGCCGTGGCATCGGTTCGGATCGAGGCGCCCCCGCCGCGCACCAGCTTGCCCGTGGTGTCGTTGTAGCCGCCATTGGCGTTGACCACGAAGAAGCTGTGCCCCTGCTGGTCGAAGGCGCTTTTCGACACGATGTTGATCTGCCCACCCAGCGCATGGGGGTCATATTGCGCCGACACACTCTTGATCGCCTCGATCCGCGACACGAGCGAGGCGGGCAGCATGTCTAGGCGTGCGCCACGATAGACCCAGTCGGGTGAAGCGAGCGGAATGCCGTCGATCGTCACCAGATTGTAGCGCGGGTCGAGCCCGCGGATCGTCGCACGCTGATAGATGTCGCGGTTCTTGGTCGGGTCCGCGCCGCCGACCACCGAGACGCCGGTGATGCGGCGGCTCGCCTCGACGATATTGAGGTCGGGCAGCCGGCCGACATCGTCCTGCGACACGGCGTCGAGGATGACGGCGGCGTTCTTCTTGGCCTTCGTGGCGGATCGTTGCGACGCGCGGAAGCCCGTCACGACGATCTCGCCGCCCGCTTCGCCGGACGCCTTGGCGGTCGACGACCCGGTCGAAGGATCCGTCGCTTGCGCCAGCGCGGGCGACACCCCCGCCAGCATCGTTCCCGCCAGCCACAGATCGGCCCATCGCTTCGTGATTCGCATGATCGTCTTCCCCTTTGGTCTCTTTATATATCATGATGTATGATATTATTTTGACAGTCGTGCGCTATGCAGCGCCGATCGAGCCGGGTAGACGCCGGTGGCGTGGGGAAGGTGATGACGAACCGTCGATTATCCGCGCGTGCGCGCAGCGTGCTGAGCATGATCCGCCGCCATGGCCAGGTGTCGCGGGCGGTGCTGATCCGCGAGAGCGGCCTGTCGGGCACCGCGATCTTTCGTGCGACGGAGGAACTGGAGGCCTCCGGTCTGGTCCGCTCGGGCGAGTCGGTCATTGCGGGGCGCGGCCAGCCGAGCACCACGATCCATATCGAACCCGATGCGGCGTTCAGCCTGGGCCTGTCGGTGATGACCGACCGGGCGGACGTCGTCCTGATCGACATGGCGGGAACGGTGCGCGCCCGGCGCGAGGTGACATGCCCCGACATGTCGCGGTCCGCCATCATCGCGGAGGTCCTGCGCTTCAGCGACGATGTCTTCGCGGCGTCAGGCCTGGACCGGCGGCGCCTGCAGGGGCTGGGGGTCGCGGTGGCGGGCTATTTCGTCGATCCGGGCACGGTCAATCCCGGCTTCGAACTGGAGGATTGGGCGCTTGTCGATCTGGGCGATGCGATCGCGCGCGACCTGGCGATGCCGGTCGTGGTCGAGAATATCGCCAATGCCGCGGCACTTGGCGAACGCCTGTTGGGGACGGGCGCGCGGTTCGAGAGCTTTTGCTACATCAACGTCGCGGCCGGGTTCGGCGCGGGCATCGTGGTCGACGGCGCGTTGATGCGCGGACGCCACGGCAATGCGGGCGAGATCGGCGGCCTGTTCCTGTCCAGCGGACGCGTCACCCCCAATCTCGCGACGCTGCGCGATTGCCTGGCCGAACATGGCGTTCATTGTGACGGCATCTCCGACATGATCGCCCGCTTCGATCCAGAATGGCCTGGCGTCGAGGCATGGCTGGCGACGCATCAGCCGTCTTTTTCCTATCTGTTCGGCGCGCTGCGCTTCACGCTGGATTGCGAAGCGCTGATCCTGGGCGGCCGCCTGCCGCGTGCGCTCGCCCGGCGGATCGTCGATGCGATCGACTGGCCCGAAAACCACTGGCCGATCCGGCGCGGGCGACGGGCACCGGCCACCGCGACGATGGTGGCGCATCTGGAGCCGGAACTGTCCGGCCCGCTGGGCGCCGCGGCCCTGGTCTTTCACCGCACGCTGTTCGACTGACGCGAAAGACGGGGATGGCCGCCACGCACAGCAGCGCGACGATACCCGCCGCCGCCGCCATCAGCATCAGGGGCGCAGACCGGGGATCGGCCATCGTCACGCGGTAGGGCGATGCCGAGAGTATCTCGCCGAGCAGCAACATGGCCCCCGCCTGCCCCAGTTTCGAGACGCAGGTGAACAGACCCGCATGACCCGTCGCCTTTGCCGTGGCGGCATGGGCCATCATCGCCGACCAGAGGATCAGCCACAGGCCGCTCATCCCCGCGCCGAAGCCGAGCCCCGCCATCGCCCCGGCCATGGCGGGTGGCGCGACCAGCAACGCGGCGGCGGCAAGCAGGAGCAGCGCGGCGGCGCCCGACAGGACGCTCGCTGGCCCGAGACGCCGGTGACACAGGGCCCAGATCGGCGGACTGACGATGCCCCCGATCGCGCCCCCGATCAGCAGACCGCCGCCGGCCCCGGCATAGGCGGCATAATAGGGTTCAAGGGCGCGAAAGCTAGTGCCCAGGATCATCATCAACACCAATATCGCCAGAAGGATGGGTATGGCGATGCGCGTATCGCGTTCGAGCACGGGGTCGGCAGGCGCGCGATGATCGTCCTCCGGCCCGCCGCACAGCGACCAGGCCGTGCCGCACACGAAAAGTGCCAGGCACCCGGCCCATGACAGCCACGCGGCCAGGGTCTGCCCATGGATCATCAGCGGCGCCGCGATCGTCGCGACGCTCAGACCGGCCAGCCCAGATGCGACATTACGCCGCGCCAGCAATTCGCAGCGTGCGTCCGTTCCCGGTACGAGCAGGGCAACCATCGCGTTCTGCGGGACGTCGACAAAGGGATAGCAGGCCCGAAACGGCAGCAGCATCACCATCGCCCAACCCAGCCTGTGTCCGGGCGCCAGCAGCGGGGTGGCGCAGAATGCCAGGAAGAACAAACAAGCAACCGGCGCGGCCAGCGCCTGCCGACGGGTCGCGGCGCCCACCGTCGTCACCGTCCGGCTCCAACAGGCCCCGAGCGCGGCGTCGATCAGACCGTTGAGCATCAGCGACCCCGCCATGATCGCGCCCATCGCCCGCGTATCCAATGCGCAGATCTCGGTCAGGAAAAAGCCGAAGAGCAGTGTGCTGGCATGCCAGAGGTGGCTCTTGGCGAAGTGCGCCAGCAAATAGCGCACCGTCGCGCGTCGGCTGAGCACCCCCCTTGAGACTGACCGATCCCGCACGCGATCCACCCGAAGCCCCGGGCCAAAGAGCGCCCATCCGCTATCCTGGCGGAAATTTATGCCCCTTTTATGTACCGCGTCGATATTGGGTCACGCGAAACGGAATAGTCCGCGCTCAGCCGGAACCGCACTGGCAAATACATTCCCCGCTTCCCCATTTTTCGACTTTCAGAGAGCGGCTGGTTTCTCAAAACATCGTCCTTTTCGGGACACTCGCGAATGGCCGGACTCCGTCGAACCCGCCGTACGGCGAGGCTGCTGCGAATAGCGGATTTGTCCCAAGGGCTGTCGAATTCTGAGTTGTCGGCGACCGACCAGACTGCAAAATTCGGCGACGTTGTTGCGAGCGGCGGCTCTTGCCGAAACTCGCCATCCATGTCTCGCAAACCAGCCGGTCAGCTCTGCGCCCTAACAGCCGTCGTTCAGGCCCGCCCGGGGCGATCCCAAATGCTGTCCTTCGTTCAGCCGCACGGTACCCAGCGCGTCGTAACCGACCTGTTCTATCGGCAGAAGGGCGTCGTGTTACGCACGCCGTCGCTGGCCGAACGGGCGACCGATGTACCGCTGCTCGCCAGATTGTTCCTGCGGCGGGCGGCCGAAGGTCGGGCCAACTTCTTGCCGGACGCGCTGAATTGGTTGGCGGGCCGGGGAAGGCCCGGCAACGTCCGCAAATTGCGCGCCGCCGTCGAATGCGCCCCAGCGCTGGCGATCCTGGGCGCGGCGGGCACCATCGTCACGGCCGCCGACCTCGCCTTCGCGGTCGGCGACGCTCCGTTACCGGTAGGGAGCGTCGCCACCATCGCCCCCCAAAGTCTTGAAGAGGAAATCGCCGCTCTGGAACGCCGCCGCATCGTCGAGGCGCTTCAGCGGACCGGGCACAACCACACCCATACGACGCGCGAACTGGGTCTGTCGCGCGTCGGCCTGCTCAAGAAGATGGACCGGATGGGGCTGCGCTGATCTCCGTGCTGTAACCGCGCTGGTCAGCCTCGCGTCCTCCGGCCCGCCGACTGACGCGTCGGGCGCGCACAGCGCAGATGCTTAGGAAGAAGATTAATGGTTTCAGGCGACGGCAGATGGCCGGTGACGATGGGCAGGCGGTCCACGACATCCGCCAAGATCTCCAGCCGCGTCGCTCCCGCATAGCGAACGGCATTTTCGCCACCAATCTGCTGCCCGAGGAGGTCGGCCCGCGTCTCTTCGAAGGTCTGCAACGCCTTCAGCTCGGTGCTGACCATGTGTCGGCCGCTATGCACCGCCTGGCCCGGCTTGATGAGCGACAGCAACGGCTTGATCTTCAGCCAGATGGTGTTGAAGAACACATCGCCCAACGGTCGGCCGCCCTTGCCGGGCACGATTTCCGGAAAGAGATATTCTTCGCCCGCCGCCCGCATCGCGGCAACGTAGTCCAGCAGGCCGAGCCGGCGAAGTTCCGCGCAGATGGGAACCTTTCGAGTGCTCTTGGCCGTTTTGACCCGTCCGGCGCGGGTGTTGCGGATATCGAAATACGGGACGCCATCTTCCTCGCCGATGTCCTCGACGAGCAGCTTGCATGCTTCCTCACGCCGCATACCCGAGTACCAGACAATCGGCATGATCCAATAAGCCGCATCATGCCAAATCCGGCCGTCACTTCCCTTCGTGAACCGGCCGTCCAGCGTTGGGCTGCCGGTCCAGATTCCGAGTGCGAACAGCTCTTGCCCCTGCTGGATGGTGTAGGGATCACGCTCCGTCCGTTCGTCGCGCTCCTCTTCCACGAGAATGTAGTCGGAGAAATCAAGCACCCGCATTTTTGTCTTGCTGGCAAGCCATGTGGACAGCTTTTTCAGGTTGGCGAAGTGCCTGTTGATCGTACCGACATCCAATCCGATCGTGAAATTAATGGCTTCTGCGTGCTTCTCCGCCTCCTCCACCCGGTCGGCAGCCTCGAGGCAGATGTCTTCGATCTTCATCGGCTCGTGCCGCACCGACTTGTGATGCGTGGAAGGCATGCGGTTGAGCTGGTCGTAGAACCGGTTGAGATCCTCCTGCCTTGTTTGCGCCAAGGGCTTGCCGCCATTCGACTTGCCGAACAAGAAGGCCGCCGCCTTAAACTGACGCCGCTGACTGTCGGCCCAAGTCTTCGCCTGTGACTTAGGCTTGTTAGCGGCCGCTTTGGTCACGGTGGCGCGCCCTCGGGCCTTTGGCTTGAGGCTCATATACGCCTCAACTACCTCCAACGGGGTCATGCGCGCGTAGCGCTGCCTTTCCGCTTTCTCGTCCTCCCCATCCTCCTCATCCCATTGCTCGGGATTGGCCGAGACATTCGCCGCCGTCTGCGCGGACATGGGGGCTGGCGTCGGGGCTACGCTTTGTGCAGGCGAAGGAGCCGCCGCGCCGAGGGGTCGCATAATGGTCGCCGCGACGGCCATTCGATTGGCCATGTCCTGCAACGCCGGATCGGCGTACGACGCCGCGGCCGCCGCTCGCGCCTGACACATGATCTGACGGGCGGCCTCACTCCGGTCGCCGGATTCGTCGATACCCACGCGGCGCAATAAGTCTCGCGCTTCCTTCAGCAGATGCTCGGGCAATTCGGGGGTTCGGCCGAGCATCGCATAGAGATGCCCGCGTGCGTCGTCGTCCAAGTCGGCAAAGCGGCTGTCGAAGCCGCCAACATAATCGATTCCCAGAAAATCAGTGAAGCCATTGTCGGCAAAATCGCGGTTCACCGCGCCATAGATGGCCCGCATCTGCGCGAAGCGTTCCGCGACATGGCCTTCGCCGTCCTGCTGGATCGACTGGTGCTGATAGGCCAGCATATTCCGGTAGCGGATCATCTCCTCCTGAAATATGGCACTGGCTTGGTCGGCGGTAAGGCCGTCTCGCTCAATCTTCTCGTACAGGCTCATCCGCACCGTCTCGCTCTGCCCGGTCATCGCGACCGCGCGTCGACGCGCGACCGGCTGGTCCTTCGTTAGAAGGCTGACCATCATCACTACGGTTATAGGTTTTGCGCTCGCTGGCGCCAAACGCAGTCTTCGCCGCCACCAATAGACCGCACTGCGGCGGGTGACGTTCTCGATCGCTGGCATCAGGGACTGGCTCCATCGACTGGCGTCAGTTGACGCCACTGCGATGGTTGAATCCCTGCCAAGTTACCGAAAACCGCAGTTTTCCGTCCCCTTAGCTGGGGCAATCAGTGCTTGGCTGGGGCGGCAGGATTCGAACCTGCGTATGACGGTACCAAAAGAGTTTGGACCACGCTCTAGACACAACCGAAAGCGCAGAAATCCGCGCCTGAAGACTTCATAATACCGCTGGAAATGGTGTCAAGACACAAACTAGACACAGCGCTTCGAATTTCCTCAACCGTTATATACCACTTTCTTGGGCATCAATATAGGCCTGCACATGAGATAATTTGAACATCGGACGCCGCCCACGCGGATGCGTGGAAAGGCTAAAATTATACTCAGGAGGAAAACCGGCGGGCTGAGCCGCTCGCAACCGATTGAGCGTTTTGCGGCTTCGACGCAGCATATATGCGAATTCGTCGGCGGTGATTAGGCGGTCGGTCGTCATCGTCTGGTACCCTGTTAGACAGGGCCATCCATCTCTACCGCATTCGACCTGTCCGCAACGCCCTTTTGCAGATTTTTGCAAGGCATAATGGCCGTCCGCTTCCGTTCGACAGCAGATTTCGACAACATCTCCCTTGTCGCCGCGCAGACCTCGCCCCTACCCTGACCACCTTGCGCTTCAGGGTGGACGGCGATGACTGGAACAGAAGGCTTCAAGGTGATTGAGCGCTACGTCGCTGCTATCGCGACACGAGCGATTGATCGCCCGATCTATCGTGGTCACGCGCATACCGGGTGGTTACTAACCCCGGCGGCGTTTCGAGGCCCTATCGAAAATGGCATTCGATCCTACGATGAACTTCGCCGCTGGAAGCAGATGGCAGCGCGCTTCGCCGATCGACATACGACCGATCTTGAGTGGTTAGTGCTGGCGCAACACTATGGCGTCGCGACAACTCTGCTCGATTGGACCACAAACCCGTTGGTCGCCCTTTTCTTCGCCTGTGCACCGCTGCTTGATCGTGGCGGCGGACGCCCAGCAGACGGATGTATCCATGCCCTCCCCGGCAACGCCCTGCCAAGTGCGCCGACAAATCGGAATTGGAATCCTTTGGAGGCCTATACAGGGCCGCCGCTGCTAATCGACACGCTCGTGATGAATCCCCGTACACTCGCCCAAGACAGCGTCATGACGCTTCATCAAGAGTCCACAAGCCGTCCCAACGACGGCTTCAATTCGGTCATCTTCACCATCAAAGCTCACGAGAAGCGGTCAGCGCTCGATGTCCTGAGAACCATGGGCGTAAGTTCCGACCGCATTTTTTCAGATATTGGGGTCGTGGCGCGTGAATTTACGGACGAATTGACACGGGAGGCCGCGATGCGAGCGCTGAAAGTGTCTTCTGATGCCAAAACAGGGTAGCACGTGATCGCGGGATGCATAAGTAATCGGTGACGATCACCGACCATTACCGCGCCGACCACGCCGCCGCCCATTCAGACGAAGAGAGGGCCACCATCTGGCGAACCTATCGCCAAGCGCTTTCGGGCGAACTCTTGGATCGCAAAAAGGCAGTATCGAGCAAACGCCCGGCCGGGCGGCGCGGCACGGTTCGCTATCACGGTTATTGGTCGCAATTGTCGCATGATGACCTTGTGGCGCTGGCGCAGGCGCTCACCGAGACATCCACGTCATCAATCACACCCCCCGCCGGTCGAGCGAGCATGAAAGCCGCAAGGGAACATCGCGCTCAACAAGCTCGGCTCAAAACCTGACGGCAATCAGTGGCCGAAAGTCCACCGATGCTGCATGTCAGCATGGTCGCGCTCGCATTGGCGACGCATTCGTTCGAGATGTTGGTCAATCTCTCGCCGATCATCCTCATCACCGTCCGACCAGATGTCAGCAATTAGGCGGGGTATGGACCATTCAGATATAGGTGCGGTCTCAGCCATCGCGGCATAGTCGGGCTGATCAGTGTTTAACAACATCGCCGTCTTCCAGCTTGCCGATCACGGCCATAATCCCGTCGATCGACCCAAGCAGATAGGCGAACTCGACATCCTTGGATTCGTCCGGCTTGTAAGCTTCTTCTAAAATCCGGCGCAGGTTTTCGATTCTTTCGTTCGTCATGGTGTTTTCCCTCCATGACTACTTATCGGATGGGCCGCGTATCCCGCCGATAAGCTCAAAAATTCACGATTCCTGATTGTTGATCGCCCAAAGCGCGGCCGATGGGATGACTCCTCGGGAATCACGCTCAAGGAAGTCAGTGGCAGAGCGTCCATGGATCGGTTGATCGTGGCCGTTGTCGAAGCGGTAGACTGAATCGCGACGTGTCAGGGTGGCGTCGCCGTCCCGCCAAATTTCTACTTCCGTCATGGCCGGGACTTTCTTAAAAGGTAATCTTCGACATCCGCCAACCGGAAGCGCGGCTGCGGTCGGCCACCCGGCGGGGCGATGTCGATCGTCGGGATGTCGAGCGCCCCGGCCGCACGGCGGCGGGAGATGGTGCGGATGTCGAGGCACAACATCCGCGCCAGTTCGGAGGAAGTGATGAGGTCGCTCATGCGGCCTTCACCCTGACGCGTGGCTTGATCGCACGATACATCTTCACACGCTTCGTCCGGCCACGTTTGCCCGCGACCGCAGTAAAGAAAGACTCGGCGTAGCCGGACGCTTGAAGATCGACTAACGCCCACGCGTGATAGTTCACGAGCCTCGGAGAGGTCGGATCGAGACCTTCTTGGCGCAAGACCGCATCACGCAGTTCCTCGCCAGTCATCGGACCTTCGTCACGCAGTTTTAACCAGATCGGCACGCGCAGTGAGCGGCGAGGCGTGTCATCGTTGTGGACGGGAGGCGCGTCTTCAAAAGCGTGTTCAATCGCGAGGTGATTGCGAAACTCTTCGATCGATGACCAACCGCGACGCTCGTTGTCATTCGTCTTAGCCACATCAACGGACTTTGAGACACGAGGCGCAGGCATCTCATCCCACGTCCGGCCATCAAGTTCGCGCCCTGCATCCTTTTTCCCGCGTTGCCATTGGCCGTTTTCGTCGTAATTGCCCCACTGTTTGAAGAAAAACGCAGTCGCACTCTCTACGCAGCGGTCACGAAGGTCGCGGACCCAATCTACCGACATCGGCCTGATCTTGTCACGCGAACGACCAGATTCGCCGCCCACGATCAGCCAATCAATATCCGCAAGGTTGAGCGACGGGAGGGCGGACAGCAGAGGCTCAGCGCTGATGAAGCGGACAGCCGCAGGAATCTTCCTAAGATAATCGGCCCGGCCAGCATATTTGTCGCTCTCGATGCTGGTGCCCATCCAAATATTTTCCGACCATTCAACCACGTCGGCGAACTTTACCGCGCGGTTCGGCCGCTTGGTCAAAATCTGATAAGTATGACGTGGCGTCGCGTTCATTATCGCAAAGACGCGCTTGATCGTAGCGTCATCCACGCCTTCGCCAAACAGGTCGCTCATCGAGTTCACAAACCACGTCGTGGGCGCTTTCGTGCGAAGAGGCTTATCGAAAATGTGATCAGGCGCGACGTTAAAGCGTCCTGACCAGTCTACGCGCTGACCATCATTTATCGTCACGCCCTCATAGTGGGCGAACATCCCATTTTTACGATGAGACTCTAAAATCGCATAGCAATTGTCACAACCGGGCGAGACCCGGCGACATCCCACGACAGGATTCCAAGTTTTCCCGGTCCATTCAATCTTACTCACTTATTCCTCCTATGACTCGAACCGGTAGTTTCATCGTTTACAAGCCAGCACGACTACCGATCGTCCTGACAAGACAGGACATCGCTCCAGTTTCCGTCTTCCGCAAGGCCTCGAAAACTATACCACTTTTTATACAGACCGGACTTTCCATGGCCTATTCAGATGCTCCACTCGTGAATACGCACGACAACTCACCGTTGCGTGTCGACGTTTTTATTTTTGATTTTGGCTTGAATCGTTGCGCGCTGCATCGCGAAGCAACATAACTTTTACTTGCGCGGATTACTCGGCTGCCACGAGCGTAGACTTAACCCCCGAAAACATACTCGCCTCTGGCGGCAAGGTCGCCATCGCTTCAGCAATCCGTTCTCCGGCAATATTGAAAAACTTCGGGTCCGCCTCGACGCCAAAGAAATCGCGGCCCGCGCGAACGGCAGCAACGCCCGTCGATCCGCTACCCATAGTAGGGTCGAAGACCGCATCGCCGACATTAGAGTAGCGCAGAATCAGCCATTCCATTAGCGCCAACGGTTTCTGCGACGGATGTGCATTGCCGTCCTTCGGAAACTTCAAAATCGAGCGGGTAGAATTTCGGAGCGGAGTGTATTTCTTCCCGACCTCGGTACCTTGGAAGATGCGATAGATTTCCGACGTGGCAAGCTTGAGCTTCGTGGTTCCCGTCTCCTCGCCATCCGGATTAAAGGTCATCCGGCGCTTGGTTGCGAACTCATGAATCTGCGCACCATGGCTAAAGACCAAGATGTCTTCGTGAATGGCAAGCGGGCGATTGCGAACGTGGAGGTGCCCCGTCGCCTTCTCTTTTTCCCAAACCAGATTGTATTTCAGAAGGTCGATCGCGGGTGCGGCAAGCTTGGTCGCGAACGGCTGATTAGCGAACGCCAGAACCGTCCCGCGCGGCGTAAGGATACGGCGGAGTTCGACCCAGAGCGCAGCGGGATCAATCATGCGGTCCCACTTTGCGCTCGTGCAACCGTAGGGCAAATCGAGGACGATCAGGTCAACGCACTCAGGGGGCATCGACCGCATGGAAGCGAGACAGTCGTTCTGATCGATGGCGATGTAAGTGGTGGTGGCAGTGGGCGTCGTCGTCATGAGGTCTCCACAAATCGTTGCTCGGAGCCTCGTTTTCGCACAGATTGATCCGCCGCCCGCTTTTCTGAACTTTTGTGTGAAAAGATGAATCGCCTCGCCGTCGAACGCTACAAATCGCAGGTTCGCAGGCAGTCAGCGGCCATTTGGCTTGCCGACGCGCAGACCCGCATATTCCATACGTGCTTCGGTGAATTGGAAGCAGACGGGATCAAGGTCGCGGAGACGGCTATCGCCAAATGGTTGAACGAACGCCACGTCGTCTGTTCCCGCAGGTACGCTTCTAAGACGCCAGATTCGACCGGCCGGAGACCCCCTGCCCGCTGGTCGCCCAAAACGGTTGGTGATCGTCTCTTCATCGATCAGCGCCTACAGATCGAAGCGGTATGTGAAACCGGGCTTGCCATAGCTGATCGGCTCACAGACGAAGAAGACATCTACCTTTTTGCCAGTTGGCACGCGATTCACTCGCCAAACATTTGCGAACCAATGCTGAAGCCCTATGAAGTCAAAAATTGCGTTCGGCAGTTTGCCGTAGATCAGCGCGAGTGGGTGGATTTCGTAGCGCAGAACGTGCGCGCAGGCCGGACATTCGTAGATTGAACGAAGAGAGCGATGAACCGCGCAGTGACCATAGATGTCATCACGTTTACTGCGTTTTGACAGCACCCGCGCTTTCGCGGCGCATCCCGATCCTCACAGTGGGCCAGCGCCTTGGCTAAAGCGAACCGTTCAAGGGACCATCATTGGTGGCCAGTAGCACTGCAAAGCTATTGGTGCGATGACACGGGCAATCTTTCGTGGATCACACCCGATGGCGTCGTTGACAAGAAAAAAAGTGCTAACCGAAAAATCGGCTTCAAGGCTCACGGTCACACCCTCTTTAGAGGTCATCCGTGGGGGCAAACTAACTTTGAAAGCGAATTTGACGTAGACAACGAGATTCACCGCGTTGTTGAACTTCTGTCGAATCTGAGACCCTCCGGGGAACCACGTTCGCGATTGGAAACGTGGCTCCGATCTTGGTTGAAGAAAGATCGTGACCTATCCGAAAGCGTCGCGGTCCATCACATCCCCGACAAGTCCGTTCGCACCATTTTGCTTCTAGTTTTTTCGCTGCTTATCCGCGCGCCTTCCAATCGCTGGAAGTACGAGAATTTTCCCGCTCAATTCGGTCTTCCCGTGGACGAAAACGTCGGGAAAGCGAATATGCGCCAAAGCTACATGATAGCTAAGAAGCTATGCCTCGAAGGTGTCACGACTAATCGCGCCTTTGTCATTCTCCACTCTGATCACAAACAGTTCATATGCGGCGATGGCTATCTTGACTTAATGACCGGGAGCCTACAGGCCAATCGGGTCAATGGTCGAGCGCTTCTCCCGCTCACACCGAACGCCTGTCTATACGTCTGCACCCCAATGTCGATGCGCACCGATCGCAATTGCTATTCGCTCAGAGCGCCGCCTTGGCTCGTAGATCGAATGAATGAAGTTACGCAGGTCTACTCGCGCGATAGATTATTCTTCCTTGGCAAAAAACCCCGCATATTGCCTGACTTTCAGGCGAAAAAGTTTCTTCAATATACCGACCTCGACATAGACCTGATCCGACATCTTGACGAAATCGCTCAGCCGAAATCGCGGTGGTCGCTTGTCCCTTTCGCGTGACGCCCGCGCCACCCGCCGATGAATCAAGAATCACGCTGCCTTCTTTGCACGGCTCGCCGCTTTGCGCAGGCGCGCCATCTCGCGCTTTTCATCAGCCGTCCGCGTGATGACTGGACGACCCACCTTCCGCTCGATCTTGGCAAAACCGAGATCATGAGCGATCATGATCGGGTTGGCGTACCCGCGCTCATCCCGCTCGAAGTAGCGCCGTAGATATTCGGCCTGCGTTTTATCGTAGACAAATAGGTCCACGGTCGCATCGCTATTTGGATCGCGGATGCTCGTGCGACATGCGAATTGCAAAATCGTCTCGCGCTCATTTGTCTCGACGTAATAGTCAGGATCGACGCCAAGAATCTCATACACGCGACGCTGATCCGCGTCCGGCTTCACAGTGTATATGCATGTGGCAGCGGTCACGTGGCTGTATGCATTCGAACCGGCCTGCCTAGGTGACAGACGCTGACCGTCGAGCTTCACCGTCTCACTGTCAGCCTTATTCGACATCCAAATGTGATCGCGGCCAGCGATCCGCGCGTTTATATCTTCGCATACTCGCGCCAGATTCTCGCGCCCTTGATCGGAAGAAAAAAGTTTGCGCGACGCAACGTGGCTGTCTGCGTAATAATGAATGCGAACGTCGCGCGATTTGAATTCGCGACCGCTATTTGTTTTCACTTCCCGCCATTCGATCACAGGCCACATCGCGGCCATAATCTGATACGTTAGGCTCGTGGTGAAGGCGTTTGCGAGAAAATTGACGCTGTTGAAGTTCGCGAGGTGCATGGGGGACCAGAGCGAAAACCAGTTGCACTTGTTCTGGCCGTCGAACTCGGACCAATCACTTCCGCTTACGATTACCGAACGCCGCCCGCTGTCTTTGGCCTCTATGACGCGACGGTGGAGCGCGCGCAGACCGCAGGCGATGTCGTCGTTGGCAATCATCGCCAAATCAACAGCAGCGTTACGACACATCACCTCTGACCAGCCGGTCGGGGTGCCATCATCCTTGAGGATGGGATTGAGGCTGTAAAGGCTGTTGAGCAGGACGCGGCTTACGCCCACCGAGATCGACTCGTTATCCATGATGTCTGGGACCTCATCGACCCAAATCGACCAGCCCTCGAACTCGCTGAAATCGCACATCCTCATGCCTTCGTGCGTGATAAAAACGCAGATGTCGCGACCATCTCCATAATCGTCGGCGAGATCATGGATGCGTCGGCGAACACCCAGCCGCTTTGTCGCTCGGTCATCATCCGAAGATATGCAGAGAGTCGAGATATAATGGCCAGTCTCACTCGCAATTTGAGTCAACGTCGCCTGACGATCAATCATGACTTCCTTGCGATCAACGACGAACAGATGGCGTCCACCAGCCATCACAATCTTATTCAACGCCTGAAACGTTTTCCCCGTGCCGCACGCTCCGTCAGTGTAGTAGTAAATCGGCGTCATCTGCCCTTCTGTCTCCCATAATTCGGTATGAACCTATTTATGCAGGACAGCAGATTTGGATGTCGATTTAAAATTACCCGCGCGGGGTCACGCGCGTGCCTATGATCAATGTCACACTTTATGCATAGAAGAACAAGACACTCTTACCATTTAGCGTGACATGGCTGAACTGACGAAATGGAAGAAAACGACAGCCGAAAATTATGGGAGAAGGAGGCGAATAGCCGACTGACGCCCATCAATTTCGAGATGTCCTGAGCCTTTCTCGCCCATGGCCTTGGACATGGGTGAGGAAGGCGATGTTCGATTGTGTTAAAGGTGTATGCGTCCGACCATCGCTGACGCGACGGTCGTCCGGTCTTCTCGGAGTGCTTATGGCACGGGGCCTTGCCCCTTCGCTATCGCTCGCCTTGCTCACTCCGAAAAGACGTGTTTCGCCATAGCTATAAGATCACGAATCCGTTTCAAACGACTCATTCATTCCCATGAACTGACAATTAAAACGATGCGCCGCAGGCGCTTACGGTCATAGGCACGCGCGTGACCGCCCTCCGTCACCTATTATCGCACGTTCTTGCCGGGGTTCGTCGCTTTCTTCTGCTCTTCCCGCCTAGCAATCTCGTCCTCAATTTGCGTGATGCGGGCATCACCCTTCGCGTCGGGGGCGCTACGCAACTCTTTTAATCGAGCTTCTAGCTCGTCGTCCGTCATATTTCCGGGAAAACGTGGGTTGTGCCCCTTTCCCAAGTCAGCGTGATTGCTCGTTTTGTTGACCGATGTTGGGATGAACGGCGTTTCGCCTTGAATTCGCGCGATCTCATCCAAGTCTTTCCGCATTATGTCGGGTAATCTACCTGTCATCATCCCTGCCCCTTCGCCGCCTTCCGCGCCGCAATCGTCGCTGCGTAAGCTGCCCGACGTTCTTCCGACCAGCCCTTGCCACCACCTTCGCGAGGCGCACGGGCGGTACGAGTGCGAGGCATAGGCGCACTGCCCTCCTTGCCCTCAAGCTGATCGTCAACCTCGCCCGCCTGCACTTCGGCAATTAGCTTGTCCAAGACATCCGTAAACCGCTCCGATGGAACGTAGTTCACTTCCTTGCCGCCCAGCACCAGCGGATGTCCGCCGGGAAGCACGGGGCGGAATTCAACGACGCCGTTAGCGATCTTGAAATCCTTCGCGCCGCGCGCGGGCTCGGTCGCGAGAAACTTGGCCTTCTGCGCTTCGAGGCGCTTCACCAGCTTGGCGCGATCCTTCGCGGGATCGTAGGCCTTCTTCGCGAACACGTCGGCGAGCTTGTCGTCAAAGAGGTTGAAGATGTCTTTCAGGGCCATGGGAGGGCATCCTTGATGATGGAACGCCGCAAACTATCGGCAAAAACTTAAAGTTCAATCATGCAAAGCCTACGAAAGACGGAGACCATCCCATCAATCTTTCGCAGGGCGAATAGCGAGACATCCAACACATATAGAAAAGGCCCGCCCAACATCTCATGATGCTGGACAGGCCCGTTGAGACAGCCTAAACGACTGCTACGCTATATCGGCGGTACCATAGGCCCGCCTCCTTTCTGCCCGATCCGAGCGAAAGAGTAGCAAATGAGGTTCTTCGGAGCCGCAATCTCCTAGAACCTCGGCGACCGGGGCGGCTCCAAGCCGCCCCGGAAGTCGTCTATTGACGCCCTCGGACGAGAAGCGCAAGCCCTTTTTAAGCAAATCTATACACTTCGTATAGACGCTAACGGTGAGCCGTTAGAATCCCCGCTGGCACGGCATTTAAACGCGTCAGTATATATTTCCGTCAGACGTAAAATACGTGTGCCACACATATGCGGTAATTTTCCGGGTATTCGGCAAATACGTTGCGTATTGCTGGCTGCGATGGTGGCTTAGTATATTGCGATGAACACGACGCTGAAAATTGCGAAATACACGAGCGAATATGTGGCGGTAAATTCGGCGTTGTATGCGACGGTATCGCGGCATTCGTGCAACTCGTTGCAGAGTGCGGCTTTCAGAAACCATTTCCAAATGCGCTGACGTTGCGGCAGCAATCACGGAGATAACGTTGTCCCCGGCACGATCGAACGCGTGTCCGGCAACGTTACCGGAGCGGTGCGTAGCCATTGCAGGCCAACAAAAAAGGGGCTGGCATAACCAGCCCCCCTTCGAAGTCGTCAGGAATGCGGGCCTGTGGAACGGCTCACATCAACCTTCGCCGCCCAAATGGGCCTGAGCCGCCGCCTTGGCGTCCGTGACCGACTTACCCTTCCGAACAGGCTTAGACGCTGCCTTCTCGACCTTCTGGCCGGGCTTGCGGCCAAGGCCGATCTTCTTCGCCATCGCCCGGCGGCTTTCCGAGTAGGTCTGGGCGACCATCGGATAATCGGTCTTCAGGCCGTAGCGCTCGCGATATTCCTCCGGCGTCAGGCCATGCGTGGCGAGGTGACGACGCAACGTCTTGTAGGGCTTGCCGTCGATCATCGAGACGATGTGGTCAGGCGATGCGAGGGATTTCCTCACCGAGACAGCCGGAGTGTATTCGACCGCAGCTTCAACCTCGGCCGTCGCAGTGACACCGCCCATCAGGCTAAAAACCGTCTCGTGCATCTTGTGCAGGAACGCGGGAACATCATCAGCCGAAGTGCGCGTGTTGGGGTTGGCGAGCCACGCTACGGTCAGTTCGGTGGCGAGTTCGACAGCGTCGATTTCAAAGTTTTCGTCGGTCATGTTTTCGATCCTAGGATGGGAAGAAAGCTGTTATAGTTATAGCTATCACCATCAGCAACATATGCGCGGTAAATGCATTATCGCACACATAGACACATGCACTTGAACGACATGAGGCCGCCTTCGATACCCTTAGAAATTGATATATTCGTCCTCCGAAATTATGATGTCTGCGTGTGACGGCTTACGTCGAACCTTCCTAGCGCTAACCTCCTCTTCCACACCCGTGAAATATCGATACATTTCCGGACGCTCACGCATCCTCCAATCGGTAGAGTTTATCACCAGAAGAGCAAGGAGATACGACATTGCGTTTCTTTCAATCTTTATAATAGATTTGCAATCTCCCGTGTACATGTCAAATCCAATTTCGTGGCTCAATCTACAAAGAAGTAGAGACGGATTTACGAAAACAACATCTACATTCTCGTTTATGGGCTTCTGGTCATGCGATGAGGCATACCAATCAAAAGCAGCCACCCCAGATACATCCGACTCACATGCCAAAAGTAAGCTTGCCACCGGAGGTGCCGCCCAATCAGCACCATAAGCATGGTACATATACGACGCCCCCGACTCTTTTACGAACCTTTTTGATTCACGCTTGATTTCCGCATGTGACTCAAGAGTTTTTTCAAACTCCTTCTTGTTTAGAATAGCCTTTATCTCAACGACGGCATATACGTATTCTATTGGCACAACCCTAGAATTTGCACCATAAAATAATATAGGTGAGGATTTATCGTAGACTATAATATCAATCTGCTTGGATCGAAACCCACTTGACGATATTACGAACCCTTGCGCAAATCCCAAATTTTCAGGTAGATACTGCTTCAAAAGATTCTCAAAGAACTTTTCTATCTCATTGCCCTTTTGACCCCCATGACTGAGAGAATCACGAATTTTCTCTAATTCGTGAGCCAATTGGCTTGCATTGGTTTGAAGTGATCTCAGGAGGCGATTGCTCGCCTCGATTATTTTCGGATCAATAATCAAAAATACCCCCATGCATCACGCTAATATTAGTAAGAAAGGCCGTTCGACGCATATATCTTACAAACCATCCGGTTAATATTTTCTCGCAAGTCCAAGACATCAAGATTTTCAATGCCGTCTGACGCCACAGCACGACCGACCTTCACCTTGTCGACATTACTTTCCACCAAGTCTGTCGAGGACTTACCCTTCCGCCGACGCTTGGGAGCGACCCGTTCAAACTCTAGGGCATGGTCGTACGCGCCCCCCGCCAATGGCCTTCCGTAAATGCCGCCATAAACGCTCGCTACGGCGCGTTGCAGGCGGGTGTGCTCGATGTAGTTTTCGACCTCTCGGCCCTTTGTGATCCAAACCAAGCTGTCCTGAGCCTCAAACTCATCCCGAATACGCAGTTTTGTATCATTGACTTTCGAATGGGCGGACTTCCGATCGCTATCGATCAAAATGGCCATATTTCGATTGAGGTCACGCAGCTGGATAAACTCTGACACCTCTTCGTCATTAGCCGACAGGTGGCTAAGCAAGCGACCGCCGTAGAACATTATCGAATAATGGATGCCCTCAACTAAATCGGGTGCGGCGATACCAATCCAGTGCTTCAGATAGATGCGATCCGAAGGCCCCTCGACCCAGATCACAAAATTTGCTTGAATAATGTCCGATGCTCGATGGCCAAGATCGAGACATATGGCGTAGCGCTCGTGCTTTAAAACTGCTTCGCGGATATGTGTCGTGCCATCTTCTTGATAAACGTGAAAGATAGCCGCGCCTGACGTGTCGATAAATGCGGCCGAATGGGTTGCGATAAAATATTGATTGGTAGTATTTTCAGCCAGATAGCGAATCAGTTTGCGCTGAAGAAGCGGATGAAGATGTATTTCTGGCTCTTCTATACAGACGATTTGACGCTCAGCCAGCGTGCAGAAGGCAGCAATCATAACCACCTCATGGATGCCAGTGCCCAGTGATGACAATGGAAGAACACGACCATCCATATGAACCAGTACATGTTCACGAGAGTATGGTATTTCTATTTCTGCGTCAGGGCGATCCGTAACGTATTGAATGAAACCATTGATTGCCTCAAACTTCGAGCGATCCTCCCGCCTGTCATGCTCCGGGTTCTGAATTGCTGCAAGCTGATCTATCAGACCTACCCCGCTATAGTCTGAGAACGACATCCCCTTCGGACCAATTTGTCGAATTGCTGGTATGATGCTTACGGCAGGGAGCGCCAAAGCCGTGGCCTGATTAATGGCCTTGATACAACCCGGAATCCAATCCTTTAGATCTCCTCCGCCTGTATAGCTCGTCAATGCAATCCAGAGACGCTGCCAATCGATTCGATCTAACAGTGATGCAAGATTTAAATTTTGAGGAATGTCGAGGTTTATTTCCTCGCCATATGGAACCTCACTTCTCTTCCAAATCATCCCTCCACTGCTCGCCAGCGCACTAACTACTATGCGAAGATGTTTACGATACGAGAGCCCTACCCGGATGCTGGGAAATGCCGTCTCAACTTTTTTACAAACCTCGTCTACCTCAAAGCCAAATCCCACCTCAATCGGAATGCTTGCTTGCTGCATATGCCGTTCAAGATTATCTATATTATAGGATTGACCTCCGCCAAACTGAATCGTCCTCAATGTTCGAGGTGGTAGATATCTCTCTATAAAGTTTAATACCGTGGATTTTCCAGCGTTATTTGCTCCAATAAAAAAGTTGAATCCTGCAAATTTTGGCATAACTTGCACACTATCACCAATACCGCGATAGTTTTTTATACTCAGCGCCTTCAAAAAAATGGGCACAACCCCTCCTGTTATCATACTGCTGACGGCTTATATTCTAACTAAATACGAAGTGCCGAACAAACCGAAGTCGTTCCGCAGTCGAATGAATTTGATGTATGGAGGGAGTATCTCCCTTCGTGACCAGTCTGCCGCCTACCGTCGCCAGCGCCTCGCCATCCTGAGCGTCGAACCGCTTTGCCGCTACTGCCGCGCCGATCACCGCCTTACGCCTGCAACCATACTTGACCACATTATCGCGCTCAGCCTTGGCGGGACCAACGACATCTCAAACCTCGCGCCTGCCTGCCGCACCTGCAATAACGCCAAGGCAATCATTGAGGCGCGCTATGCCAAGCGAGGCTATGACATCGCCTCCGTCAGCCTCGACCCAGAGTTAGGCGAATGGCTCAGGCGCGCCCAATCAGACGGAGACAAACCAGTCTGACCACCAAGCGAGGTACACCGATTGGTTATCCGCCGCAGTCACAGATGGGTGGTAGTGCATTTTGATGACGCCATATCCGGGATGGTTGATTAGGCCGTCAAACAGATGCTTTTCCACCTTGAGTGTTTTGGCCTGTGACATTCCCCAATCCAGAATGACGAAGCCGTTGAGCGTTCCACCCTTCTTCCGCGCCCACGTGGCATAAGCCGATCGGCGGCGGGTTGGGTTTGACCTGCTCCCCATTTTCAGGCCACCGATAAGTTAGCTTCGGTGTCCTCATGCCCGTGGCGCGGGCGGTTGGTGAAGTCGGCGGGTGCCATGCCGCCGAGGCTGCTGTGCGGACGC
>NZ_JAXOJH010000016.1:0-67245 GCF_036663655.1 Sphingomonas flavida | reverse complement strand
CCTCGTGCTCACGCAGCACGCCTATGATCTGATCCTCGGTAAAACGGCCTCGCCGCATCGCTCGTCTCCATCTGACGAGCTAACTTACCAATGGCATGATTTCCGGGGAGCACGTCACGGAAGCTCGCATCACACCCGGATGAAAAATTGGGGGACCGTCACGTCGTTCAGGTATTCCAGTGAATGTTTATCCGGCTACTCCTCGCAAGTTGACGTGTCGCAACATCAGTCTTGCCCGGTCACACCGGATGAACAACCTCCTGAAACCTCACATCTAGGTGGAGCGAACGGGGCTGGCCAGCATACGGAGCAGCGCGGTCTCCAGACGATCGCGCGGCACCCAACCCAATCGTGCGCAGGCTTCGTCATTATCGACCTGCAGATTGCCGACGATCCGTCGGACAGCGGCCCCTTGGCCCGTCAGGCGTCCGGCTAGCCGCAGGACGCCCAAAGACACGGGGACCAGACGGGCGGGGCGACCAATGGCATCGCCGATCTTGCGTACGAGCATCGCCGTTGAACAATCCTCGCCATCACTTAAGGTCAGAACCGCGCCGCGAGCCTCAGGACGGGTGAGAGCCAGCATGGTGGCCTCGGCAAGGTTATCGACCGAGATCAAGCTGCGTCGATTGTCGATACAACCCAAGGGGAGGGGGTAACCTCGTCGTACCGCTGCAACGAGACGGGCAAAATTTCCCGCAACATCTGCTCCATACACCATCGGCGGACGCAGGACGACGCTTTCGATCTCAGCAGCACGGATCAGCTGCTCGGCTTCGTACTTGGTGCGCCCGTAATCGTCCTCGGGCTCGGGCGCATCCTGGCCGGAGTAGCGTTTGCCTGACGGCGTTTCTTCGCCATTGACCTTGATCGAGCTCATGTAGACGAACCGGGAAATTCCGGTATCGGTCGCTGCCGCCAGAAGCCGACGCGTACCTTCCACATTCACTCTGTAAAAGGCGGACCGCGGATCGGGCAAATCCGGGGCGGCATGGGTCAAGGCGGCCAGATGTGCGAGGGCATTGACACCGCGCAAACGAACCGACAGAGCGGCGATATCGCTAGTCTCAAGCGGCCCGATCACGATATCGCCAGGGTTTCCCGTTTCGTTGCGAACGATGCGGACAACATCATGACCAGCGTCGACAAGGCATTGTGCAAGCGTTCGACCGACAAAGCCAGTCGCACCCGTAAGCGCGATCTTCATCGCAACAATTCCAGTACCTTGAGGGGATATTTACTCATTATCATCGCAAGATTAGTATAGATGCCGTTGTCTCGACACGCACGGACAACCTCGCGGTTGATGGTCATTCGGGCACGCCACCCATCGGTGCTCGCACCGCCGAGCCGCATATCGACTAACACGCGCGGCAAATAGGCGTAAGATAGCCCATAGGTGTTGAAAGCGCGGACCACGAAGTCAAAGTCCGCCGCAATCTTCAGGTCGGTACGATACATACCCACCTTGTCATAGGCTTGACGGGTCAGGTACATTCCCGGATGCGCAGGCATCCAGCCCCATCGCGTGCGCGAAGGCTTAAACCGGTCGCTCCGGTAGCGACGCGTCTGTCGACCCTGTTCGTCGACAAAGGCGATGTCACCCAAAACCGCATCTCGGCCAGGATTGCACGCGAACGCATCGATCACGGCGGACAGCGCGCCGCGATCCGCGAAATAATCGTCGGCATTGAGGATGCCGATGATATCGCCCGTGGCCAAAGCGATGCCCTTGTTCATGGCATCATAGAGTCCGCGATCGCGTTCGGAAATCCAACGCATTCGGGAGTCGGCCATCCGCGTCAGGATATCAACAGTGCCGTCAGTCGATGCGCCGTCGACGACGATGTGCTCGATAGCCGGATGATCCTGAGCCTGTACCGATTTGATCGTGTCGGCGATCGTGGCCGCGGCGTTGTAGCTGACAGTGACAACGCTGATCTTCATGTAACGGGTCCTGCACGAAATGAGTGATCGGGATGGAGGTTCATGAAGGATCAACACCAGAATGATGGGCAATGGCGGTCATACGAGTGGCGACGTCGTCCCAACCATCGGGTATCTGCCTAAGCTGTTCCGTCCAATCCGGCCACCAGCCGTCCTGCAGACGCCGATGGAGTTCGGCCACCGCCCCCTGCAGCGACAGCGGGTCTTTCGGCGCGAAGTAGATTGCCTCGTTGCCGCAAAGATCTCTGGCATAGGGCAGATCGGCGCAAAGAACCGGTAGACCGAGCCACATGGCCTCGACGATCGGCAAACCGTAGCTTTCGGCAAGCGATGGAAAGACCAAGGCATCGGCCTTGGCATATTGATCTTGCATATCCGAAGGGGCCAGCCGTCCGGTGGCTTCGATTCCGGTCGCATAATTAGGGGCGGACACGGTGACGACGAGCGTATCCACCATGTGCTGCCATTCGGTACGAACCACAGCGTCGTAGAGCACGGCGTGATTCTTATGAGGATAAGCGGCTGCCGGATAAAAAAGCCGGAGCTTTCCAGGTGCGACCCGACCCGTCCGGCGTAATCCGGACGACAACAGCCATTCGGGTGCCGGTTGCGGCACGACATGAATCCGGTGCTTTAAAGCGGGATAGGCGGCCTCCAGGCCGCGCCGCATGGTTTCGGTCTGCACGATCGCGGCATCGACCCGCGTAGCATTCAGCCGAAAAATTGCCCGAGCAATGGCGAATTTGATATGTTGGCCAGGCGAAGCACCTGCCGGTTCGAGAAGAAGATGCGGCGTATGGACGAACACAACCTGCCGACCGCGGATCCGCAGGGGCAGATCACCAAGAACCAGCAGTGGCGTGTTGCCCTCAAAGGCGCCGGCCATGGCGGTGCATTCGACCAGGCGCGATACCGCATTGGGTAGGCGACGGCGGATCGGTTGTGGTGTCGGTCCCGGAGATTGGCGCTGATATTGCGAAAGAGCGCCGATCGCCGGCAGATGGATATCGCCGACCGGTCCGGCCCGCTCAAGAGCGGGAAGAAGCGACTGGACGAGCTGCGTCGCGCCAAGACCCGTCACATTGGTCAAGCTTATCCGCAGTGTGCCGTGCAGCGTCGTACTCACGCCCGTGTGTCCCGAGGCCACATGTACCAAGCAGGATCCGGTCGCGCGCCGTAGCCCTCCAACGCCTTGATCGCTTGATGAATATACTGGGCGGCAATGCGCGGTTCGAGGAGAGGCGCGACCTTTTGTGCGCCAACCCGGGCTGCAGCCAGTGTAGCGGGGTCCACGATCCACTGATGGATCACCGCAGCGAGTGTGTCGGGGTCGCCCACGGGAAATGTCGCGCCCGCGGCATGGCTGCGTACCACGGCCCCCGCACCGACGGCATCGCTGCAACACACGGGGACACCGGCCTGCAGAGCCTCATTCACGACAACAGCCCAGCCGTCGAAGACGCTGGGCAAGATCATGGCGTCATAGCGGGCGATCGTCTCTCCGGAATGACCGAAGGGTATCACCCCACGATAGCTTATCCCGTCATCAAAGGGATAATCCGCGGGCTCTCCCGGACCAAAGACGTCAAGCGTGACCTCATGGCCCTGGTTCCGCAATCGGCTTACGGCATCGATCGCGACATTCAGCCCTTTTCGGGCAATCAATGCACCGACGAACACGAGGCGAAGCGGAGCTGTTCGCGGTAACCCTTCAATGGACGGGGCGGAATTGCTGGAGACGGGGCCCGGCACGAAATAACCGAAAGGAAAAATCCGGTCACGAGTGACGCCCATCTCCGCATATTGGTCACAAGCCAGTGGAGAAATTCCAAATACGGCATGGATTTTGCGCGCGAAATGAAGTCCGTAGAAGCGGTACAGCAGCGGGCGCAGGCTGGCCTTCAACCACCCGCGCATACGTCCGATATCCGTCAGATAGCCGACGCCATTGGGCGAGAAGGGCTCGGAGATCAGGGCAACCTTTCGACCCAACCGGCAGGCCATGGACATGATTTGAATCTGTCGCCGTTGTTCGAAAGGGCTGCCGAACAGGTGGATGGCATCGGGATAAAGATCGAGTTGCTCCCGGGCCCATGCTCGCCATGCCTTCTCGGGAATCTGTTGCTTTGTCAGGTCGCCGCCACCGGTATTGACCCATCCCTGCGCGGCGCGGACGGAGTCGTGCACGCGACCAACATTGACCGATAAGCGTCCCCCCGCCATGTCGCGCAGCGCGTCATAGGTATAGGCTTGGTGATCCGTCAGGAGGGGCTGCCAGCAGATATAGCGTATTGTCACACGGTCTCCGGGAATAGAAAACGGCGCAGTTCGATGCCTGCCCGGGTCGCACCGCATCGCTCTGCGACGATAGCCATTCCCTCACGGGCGATCGTGGCGGCCCGGGCTGGATCATCGGCGATCGCGCGTAAACGCTCGGCCAGCAGCGTTGGATCGTCGTAATCGAGATAGATGGCGCCCGTGCCCAGAACGCTGCGCACATCGCTGATGTCGGTAGTAAGTACCAGCAGTCCCTCGTTCGCCATTTCGACCACCTTGGACGGGAAGGTCGTATGTGCCAGCGGGCCGGTATTGGGCTTGAGGGCAAGGCCTACGTCCATGCCGGCAAGGACGGTGCGATAGCCCAAGTCATCGAGGCGACCATGAACCGTCACGGCCGGCCGCAATTCTTTGCGATCGGCCATAAGGGCGAAACGGGCAAGGCTTTCGCCTGTACCGGTGATATGCAGATGTAGGCGACGGATTGCCGGCGTCGGGTCTTCGCGCAACGTTTCGATGGCCGCTGCAAGAATATCTGCGCCGGTCGAGGCGGCGACCGTACCGCCCAAAAGTAGATGAATTTCGGGACCGTCGAACCGTTCGGCCGAACCCGGTGCGCCGACAACGCCATAATAGGGTTGCTGCGGGATGAGCCGCGTCGCTGTCGATAGTGCGCGACAGGCGAGTAGGGCACCGGCATTGCACCCCCAGTCGGTCAGTGCGACGAGCAGTCGCGCCTTGATGGCCCGCACGCTCCAACCCTTCAGGACCGTCTCGCCGTCTTCGAGGTCCAGGGCGACCCGATAGCCGAGCAGTCGTGCAAACCAGATTGCCGGTATGTAGGCGGGCATCCGATTGTAGAGGAGCAACAGACTGCGTCGTGCCCGATGGCGTTTACGCCAAAGTATCGGCAGGGGTGCCCAGCAGGAGAGCAGTTCGGACAGGACCGGTTTGTGAAGCAGCGGACCATAGACGGTCGCAACGCCGCGCTGACGCCCAGTCTTGGGCGCGAGATACCGTCCCGAACCATCCTGCCGCCCGCGGCCGAGGCTGAGCAGAAGCGTATGGATGCCAGCCCCGCGCAAGACTTCGGCCATCATCGCAACCTTGCGAGTGGCGGCCGGGCTGTCGGTGGTAATGCCACGCTCAAGACGAACGTCGTCGGCGATCGCGTTGCACAATATGAACAGTTCGGGTTTCATCATTCGTCGAGCATACGTTTGATACGAGCGGGGACACCTGCGGCCAGGCAATTCGGCGGGAGGTCGCCGATCACGACGGATCCGGCCGCCACGATGGTGCCCTCGCCGATGGATGAGCCTCCAAGGATTAAGGTGTTTGCGCCGATCCAGCATCCGGCACCGATGGACACGGCCCGCGCGGTTCCCGGACCAGCACGGCGATCAGCATTGCCGATCTCATGACCGCCGGTCAGGATGCGAACGAACGGGCCGATATCGCACGATGGACCTATGACCACTGGCGCGGCGGCATGGGTATAGATCAGCACGCGTGGGCTTAGCCAGGTGCCCGCCCCGATGCGCACCGCGCCGGGGCCGAAGAACCAGCCCTGTCCGCAGATCGATACGTTTTCGCCGAGGTCGAGACCCCCGAGGCGCAATAACATACGACGCAGGGCGAACAGCCGAGTTGGGGGCAGGGCCCAAAGCAGCAGATTGACGAGATGACGCAGCATCAGGATGCCGCTGCCTGAACGTGCAATGCTTTCCCGCGGCGGACGTCGAACCATTTTATGGCAAGGCAGAACCACAAGAGGAAAAAGAGATTGTTGTCGGAGAAAGCCGGGATCAGCGGGAGATAGAGAGCACCGATCAGCCCGAGCGTGGCAAGCACGCAATCCAGGAACGATCCACCCCTTGCTGCGGCCCTCCACGCAATGGCACTCAGAAAGCCTTGTAGCATCAGAAAGACTGCGGCGCCGACAAATCCGAAATCCATGATGAGATTGGCGATGGCCGTGGTCCATCCCACGCCGATAACTTGTTGAGCATCAAGCGCGGTCACACGAAGCTGATACATCACCGCGACATCGATATTCGTCAGCGGTTCTATCTGACGATAAAGAAATGGAAAGTTCATCGCACCATAAGATATACCGAAAAGATCAGTTTTCAAAAACCGATCGAACAACGCGATAGAACTGGAAAAGTAAACGAGTGCTTCGATCACCGTCTCTCGCACCCCGGACCCGAACCAACCGATAATGTATTCAAACGTCGGTGAGAGGTCAAAATCGAAAAGTCGTGCAAGTACCTCAGATTTCACGGACGATATGCGACTGTCGTTTCGCGCAATCGCGACATAACCCATATAGGCGACCATTAGCCCGGATATCGCGATCACGAAACCTGATCCACTTTTGGGTTGTGCGTCCGAGACAGATGGCTTGGGGGTGCGGATTTTCCATAATATGTGACCGATCACGGTCACCAGGATCATCTGCAAAGCCGCCTGCCGCCCGGCAGACAGGACGGCGTTCATCAAAAAGCCCACGACCGGCAATGCAAAAAATATCGTTTGCTTGATGCCTAGTTCGCGACGGAAAATAAGCGCGAACAAATAGGAGAACAGACACGCCCATGTCATGACGGATGCAGCGCGCGACAGCGGGCTTGCGGACTCTTTGCCGACAAAGCTGTCACGAAGATCAGCCAAGTTCATTAGACTCGATCCGCCATTCATGACGAAGTCGATGACCAGAAAACCTCCGCCGATAATGCCGATAAGCCAGCACACCCGTGCTATCGGCATCATGGAAAGAAAGTCCTGATAGGCCGTTTCTTCGGGAACGGTCCTGCGAATGACGGGGCCACGAAAAGCGTGTTCAACAGCGGCACCACCAGCGAAGGCCAGCATGGCGCCGCATAGAATGCTCCCCAGACGCGGATCGCTATAGTCAAGATAGCGATAGTCGATAATGCCCAGGACGATCGGAGCAATACAGATCATCCAGGCAATACTAGCAGCCCAGATCGGTCCGCGGACGTTGCGCGACAGGAAGAGCAGCGCTACGGCTAGCGCCAGACTGGCCGTTAACATACTGGGCAACCTTGATGGCGACGAACGGATAGAATCGTTAGCCGAAGTGGTCGGTCCGGCGCAACCAACAACGCCGGTCGGTCGCTTGAACACACGGAAAACGACAGCGGACACATAATGATCGACTCTCCTGTGACGCGGCGCGGTGCGCTCGGTACCGCCTTGACCGGGGCTGGATTGGCTGCTGTCCCGGTAGCTTGCGCCGAACCGGATCGTAAGACGATCATGAACGATATGATGTCGGTCCGGGCATTTGGGGCGGTCGGTGACGGTCGAACCGACGATACGGCGGCCATTCAACGCGCGATCGATCAGGCTGTCGCGCAGCCGGGAGGTGGAACGGTTTGGTTTCCACCGGGACGTTATGCGGTGCGTGCGCTATCGTGCATCAATCGCGATCCTGCCGAATTCGACCGGATATTGCGATTGCTTGGGGCGGGGCCGGCCCTGTCCAGTATCGTGCCGTTGACAGCCGATGCGATCCTGGTCGACGCCTCGGGCCGATCGGGTTTCCGGATGGAATCCCTGTCGATCGACAGTACCGCGCGATTGTCGCGGATCGGACTGCTCCTGGCGCGGCGGCAGGAAAGCGCGAATTGCAACGGCACGCATTTGCGGGATGTCCGTATACAAGGTGCTTTCGCCCATGCAGCCGTCGTATCCGCCGGGGCCGAAAGCATGGTGTGGAACGAATGTCATCTTCACAATGCTCATGCGCCAGCTCGTCATGCATGCCTTGTTTCCAGTCATTCTCCGCAGCTGGCGGGGCTGGGGGGCAGCAATGTCTTCGTACAGGGACCCAATACGGACAATCGCTTCTTTGGTTGTGCTTTTTATGTACCCTATCGCGGTGCCGCACCCGTGCAGTTCAATGGTGCTGCGGGGGCGATGTTCTTCGGGTGCTCGATTATCGCTGGCGACGCCGTCGATACCCGACTGGTCAGCTATGCAGTGGACAAGGGCGTTTTTGTTGGACCAGTAGGATGGTACGGCTGTCATTTTGAAGTGTTCGGGCGTGGCGGCATCATCCATTTCCTGAATGCTCCCTTGGGTACCTCGTATTTTCAAGGCTTGCAGTGTCAAGGCGGTTCACTGGTCGTCGCCTCCGGCATCTCGCAGGTTGACTTTGATCGCCGTGATCCCCGGCGCCAGCCGGTTTTGCGTGGCTGGCATTGGTCGTCGCCGACCATCCCGTCGGGTGTCGTTGACGTCGATATCCACGCCTATCTGATCGACCACTGTACGATCGACGCGCGCGTTTCTCCCGATGCCGGCGCCATCGTGGCCCTAGGCGCAATCGATACCAGCACTGTGGACGGCCATGAGGTTCGAGCGCCGCAAGTCGTCGGCTTTGCCCTGAAGCGGTCGTCGACCGGCCAACCACGCTCGGGCACTTGGCCGGCAGGGAGTTTCATCGACAATTGCGATGTTGTGCCCGGGCAGGCGACGGGGTGGCGGGTGGCAAAGGGCGATGGCGGTACGGTCCCCCCCGCTGGGGGATGGGGGCATGGTGGCGTAATGCCGCGTCCTGGCAATATCGTTCGCTATCACGGTGCGCCGCGGGTCATATGGTATGTCGATCCCGCGGGCCAGGTCATTCTCGACGGTCGGGATTCCAGCTCCGTGCCTGTGACGAGCCTGGGGGATAGCCCGCCCAAGCTGATCGCTTTGCCGCCCCTTTGACCGTCCGCACCGGCGGATCAGGGCTGGCATATCCGGTATGGCGCCGAAGGCGCTGTCCCGGCACGGCCGGGCGCACGTTCGGACCGGAAAAGCCGCGATGCGCCTTGCTTGTGTAGGCCTTGGCGGCATAGGGCGGTAGGCATGTCTGCCGAACCATTCCCCATTGTCGGTCCTGTCTTCCTTGACCCCAATTCGGGGCATCGCTGGGAAGACCTCATCCAGAAAGATTTCCTGGCGGAATTGTTCGAGATTTTGACCGAGCGATTGCCCCCTGAGCTGCAGGACGTCCGCTTTTACGTATTTAGTCCGCTCAACGCCGACCAACGGCCGACATCGGCAGATTTTGCGAACGAGCGCAAGGTTCTGATATTTCTATCCGATGAGGCGGACTCGGTCACACCCCTTGCGTTGGCATCCCACTACCTAGCTATTTTCAAGCCCAGTATGCGATCCGAGAAGGTAGGTAAAAATATCTTCACGATGAGCTTGGGATTGGCCAATGGTGTTACCGTTCCGCCTATAAAGCCTATGTCAGAGCGTTCTGTATCGCTGTTGTTTACCGGGAATCTCAATCGTAATCGTTACCCTCTCTATTTTAGCTTTCATCCTATATTGAAAAGATGGCCTAATCTGGCGAAAAGCCGGTGGTTTCATCTTTTTGCCCGATCCCCCTTGCGACGATTGTTGCGTCGAAACTTCAACACCACGAAGGGGGGGCGGCGCGTCGTCATGTTCACGGACGGCTTTGGGCTGGGTTTGAGCCGAAGCGAATATGGCATGATGCTTGCCGACAGTCAGATCGTGCTGGCGCCACGGGGCTTTGTCAGTGCGGAAACCTTCCGGCATCTCGAGGCGCTGCGGGCCGGCAGCGTCGTCGTGTCCGAGCGTCTTCCCGATACGTTTCTGTATCGCGACTCTCCAATCCAATGTATCGACAGTTGGGCGCAAGGCTTGCGGCATATCGATACGCTGTTGCGCGACCCCGCACGACTGCAGGCGCTGCAAGACCAAGGCTTGCGGTGGTATGAAGACGTGTTGTCCCCACGGGCCGCAGCGCTGCGGATGATCGAAACGGTGCGCAATGTCGACGCTTGATGAGGAAACCGGCGGGACGCCCACGGGATTGGCGGCGCAGTTGGCTCGCTTGCGGCCCAGCGCGTTGCGCGCGATGTTCATGGAGCGCGCCGTGTTGCGTAGCCTGATCACCAATGCAAGTTGGCTGGTTGCGGATCGCGTCGTCCGGCTTGGGGTCGGCCTGTTCATCAATATCTGGATCGCCCGTTATCTTGGACCAACCAAATTCGGTTTGTTCAACTATGCGCAAGCGATTGCCACCATGTTTTCGTTCGCATCGACTCTCGGATTGCCGGAGATTCTCATGCGGGATCTGGTGGGGTGGCCCGATCGCAAGCGACTGATCCTCGCCAGTGCCTTCATCCTGCGCGTCGGTGGGGCGGTAATAGTATTGATATTGTCGATGGTTTTCATCGTCGGTACGCGTCCAACCGAACCGTCGACCTGGTTGATAATGGCATTTTTGGCAAGTGCGCAGATCGCGCAGGCAATGGATGTTGTGGATTCCGAATACCAAAGTGCCGGTAAAGTCAGCCGGATTGTCCTATTGCGCAACCTGAACTTTTTATTCTTCTCGGTGGTCAAGGTCGTTGCAATCCTGATGGGGGCAGGGGTAATTACTTTTGCGCTTTTATACTCTCTAGAGCTGTTTATCGTTGCCTTATTGATGTATATTGTCGCTATCCATGATGGATATGGCTTTTCGATCAGTGATGCCAAGACCGAAGAAATGCGACGCTTGTTTCGAGAGGTCGCGCCTCAAATACTGCGCCTTGCGATCATTGGCGTCTATATGCGTGCCGATCAACTGTTGATCGGTCAGTTTTTGGGCGACACCGAGGTCGGAATTTATACCGCAGCTACCCGTTTGATCGAGGCCTGGTATCTGGTCATCACCGCGGTCATGCTGGCAGCGACGCCCCGTCTGGCACATACGTTCCACTTCAACCGGGAGCGCTATGACGCGGCATTGACCTTGGTGGTCCGGGTCTTGGTATGGGGATCGGTAGCGGTGGCTTTGGTCGTCACTGCGGTGGCACCGACAGCAGTCCGAATTCTTTATGGCAATGCGTTTGTGGCGGCTGGCCCGGTGCTGATGGTCCATGCTTGGGCGACGGTCTTCAGTTCGCTAGGCCAGGCGGTGAGCGGCGCCTTGGTCAATCGCCGTCTTCTCCACATCGGCGTTTACCAGGCCCTCGTCGGGGCGGCGGTGAATGTCGGTGCGTGTTTGGTGTTGATCCCGCTGCTCGGCGTGATCGGGGCGGCATTGGCAGCCGTCATGACCCAGGTCGCAACTGGGCTGCTGCTCAATGCCTGCTTCCGCGAGACGCGGCCGATTTTGAGGGTTCAGCTCCGGGCTATTTTCTTTCGCTAGCTTCGGGATTTGTCATTTGGATCTGCTCTGCAGTTTGGATTTTCGGGGCGATGGGGTAACGGGATTGGCATGATGTCTTCGCGATCGGCCCGCTGGCCGTCTTTCCAGGCCAGCCTATCCTTCATACTCGCAACCGCGATGATCGTGCTCTTGTGGATCGCGGGCGGTGCCTCGCGCGCCGAGGTGATGGGGCAGGTCGTCGTGCGGGCCGGGGCATGGGCGATCTTGGTCGTCCTGCTGCTCGCGGGGCCACGGCCGACGCTGGCGAATGTGCGGCCGGTCCTGTGGCTGCTCGCGGTGACGGTGGCGTTGCCGCTGCTCCAGCTGATCCCGCTGCCCCCGGTTATTTGGCAGGCTTTGCCGGGTCGGGAGATACTGGTCATCCCTGGAGAATCCTTGCCATGGCGACCTTGGACCATGACACCGGGAGCCACGCGCAATGCGCTATTCTCGTTGATCGTTCCGGCAACCATGTTTGCCCTGCTGGTGACGGCAAATATCCGATTGTATCGCTGGCTACCGGCCACTTTGCTGATCATGACAGGCGCAGCGGTCCTCCTTGGACTGTTGCAGTTTTCTGGGGCAGGTTTCAACAGCCCTCTGCTCAACGACACGCCTGGTACGGTCAGCAGCACCTTTGCCAATCGCAATCACTTTGCCTTGTTTCTGGCGATCGGGTGTCTCATTGCACCGGTGTGGGCGTTCCTGGACAGCCGGTCGTTGCGTTGGCGTGGCCCGCTGGCCGTCGCGCTCGTGCTGCTGTTTATCCTGATGATCCTGGCAACGGGATCGCGCAGTGGGATGCTGCTGGGTGGCCTGGCGCTCGCGCTTGGTGCGGTGCTCACCGGCAAGCGCCTACGCCGACAATTGCGGCGAGGGCCACGATGGCTGCTGCCTGCCCTGGTCGTCCTTGGGGTCCTGATAATCCTGACCTTTGTTGGATTGAGCGTCGCCGCCAATCGGGCCAATGCGATCAATCGTCTGATCGCCCTTGAGGGGGTAGAGGATTTGCGCGCACGGGCGATGCCGACGATAATGTCTATGATCGGGCACTATATGCCGTTTGGATCCGGGCTCGGTGGTTTCGATCCGGTGTTTCGTATTCACGAACCGCTGAACCTTCTTCGGTTGAGCTACCTCAACGAAGCACACAATGACTTTCTGGGAATCGCCCTCGACGCCGGAGTTTTCGGAATTGCGGTGCTGATGGCGGCTATGCTCTGGTGGGTGGTAGCGACGATCAGGGTTTGGCGCGCTGATGCCGACGACGATATGTACCTGGGGCGCCTCGGCTCTACGATCATTTTCCTCGTTCTTGTCGCCAGCGTCACCGATTATCCGGCACGGACGCCGACAATCATGGCTATCATCGTCATTGCTGCGGTCTGGCTGGCACGGGCGTCGGCCATCTCCAAGCAGCCCGCTTTACCGTTATGATCTCCAAAACTATAGAGCTACGGCCTTCTCACCCATTTCGCGGAATTTTTAGCGCATGCGCCTGACGATATCTGCCCTATGCCTTGCGCTCCTGACAACCGGCTGTGCCTCTCAGACGCCGATCCAGTCGAGTAGCCGCCTGACCGTCGTCGAAGGGACGGGCGTGTTGCCGCCACCGAACCGCGGAGACTTGACCGCGGCCGACCGGCCCGCGCTGATCGGTCCACTCGATACGATCGATGTTAGTGTCTTTGGTATCCCCGATCTGGACCGCGAGATGCAGGTGGATGCCAGCGGTCGGATTGCAATGCCACTGGCTGGTACGATCGACGCACGGGGCAAAACGGCCGAAGAGCTGGCAAGCGTGATCGCAGCGGCGCTGAAGGCGCATTATGTCCGCAATCCTCAGGTGATCGTGAACATCAAAAGCTCGGTCAGTCAGGTTGTGACCATTGACGGGGCGGTCGTCGAACCGGGTCTTTATCCGGTCACCAACCAGATGACGTTGATGCGCGTCGTGGCATCGGCCAAGGGCCTTACCGAATTCGCGCGACAGGAAGACGTGGTCATCCTGCGTACCGTCGGCGAAAAGCATATGGCGGGCCTTTACAATATCGCCGAGATCCGCCGTGGAGCCTATGGCGACCCGCCGGTCTACGCGAACGATGTTATCGTCGTCGGTGACTCGCCGCAGCGTCGCCTGTTCCGTGATTTCGTTTCGCTGTCGCCGCTTATCGCGGCACCGCTGATCGCCGTGCTGCAATAAGGCTTATCGATGAACACGCTCAGTTCCCCGCTCCGTCCCGGTATGCCGCCTGCGCTGACGGCGACGGCCAATATCGACAAAATGCCGATCATTCGCCAGTATCTGCGCATTGCCTTGCGGTGGCGCTATGTCATCCTCGGTGCGATCGCGACCTGTGTGGTGATCGGTCTCATCGTCACGCTGTTGATGACGCCCAAATTCACGGCGACATCGACGATCGAAATATCGCGTGAATCCAGCCAAGTCACCAACTTCCAGGGGGTCGAACGGGAGGCCGGGGTGGCCGACCAGGAATTCTACCAGACGCAATATGGCCTGCTGCGCTCCCGGATGTTGGCCGAACGTGTCGCTAACCAGCTTCGACTTATAGATGACAAAGCATTTTTTGAACGTTTCGGTGTCAATCAGGATGCTCCGGCATTCCGACAGGTCAACGGGCGCTATGCCGCTGCAGGCCGTGCCGAGCGTCAGCGTATTGCGGGTGAGATCCTTCTCAACAGCCTCGTCATCGCGCCTGCACGCCTGTCGCGGCTCGTGGAGATTCACTTCACGAGCCCGGATCCCGTGTTTTCGCAAAAGATCGCCAATGCCTGGGCCGAAAACTTCATCCAAACCAATCTAGAACGTAAGGTTCAGGCAACATCCTATGGCCGCAATCTTCTGCAGCGGGAGTTGACCCAGGCCAAGGAGCGACTGGATGAATCGCAGCGGCAGCTCGTCGGGTATGCCGAAAAGCAGCGGATCATCAATCTGCCGGCTCAGGGGAGTGGTGAAAATCAGACGAGCGAACGGTCCATCATTGCCGATGATCTGGCGTCTCTGAACAGCGCCTTGTCCCAAGCGACCGCTGACCGAATTGCTGCAGAAGCAAAATATCGGGGTCCTGGAAACGGTGGTGCTTCGAGTGAGGCGCTGAGGAACCAGGCAATCAATTCATTGCGTCAACGTCGTGCCGAATTAGCAGCTGAATATCAGCGGCTGCTGGTGCAGTTCGAGCCCGGTTATCCGGCTGCACGTGCGATCCAATCGCAGATCAATCAGTTGGATGCGTCGATCCGTCGCGAGGAAAGTCGTGTAGTCGGCGCGGCTCAAGCCGAATATCAGCAAGCCACCCAACGTGAGGACGCGTTGCGTCAGCGGGTGGAAGGGCTGAAGTCCAATTATCTCGATCTACGCCGTCGCAGCATTCAATATAATATCTATCAGCAGGAAGTGGACACGAACCGCGCTCTGTACGACGGGTTACTACAGCGTTTTAAGGAGATCGGTGTTGCTGGGGGCGTTGATGTCAACAATGTCTCGATCGTTGATCCGGCCGATGTGCCCCAGAAGCCGTCAAGCCCTCGCCTGATATTGAACCTCTTCGTCTCGCTGCTCGCTGGCGTCGCGATTGGTTGCATCCTTGCCTTTGCCTTGGAGCAAATGGATGAGGCTATCGCTGATCCAGGTGAAGTCGAGCGGCGGCTCGGCCTGCCGCTGCTTGGTTCCGTACCGTTAGTCGGGGATATCGAGCCGCGCGATGCTCTGCTCGATCGCAAATCTGATCTCGTCGATGCCTACTTGGCAATTCAGACCAGTCTGGGCTTTACTACGGAACACGGCGTGCCTCGTTCGCTATCCGTCACCTCAACACGGCCGGCGGAAGGCAAATCGACCACGGCGCTCGCCATTGCCACGCTGCTGGCCCGTTCACAGAAGAGGGTTATTCTGGTTGACGGTGATATGCGTTCTCCCTCAATCCACTTTCTTGGCGGAGTCGATCATGATCATGGTCTTTCGAACTTCCTCGCCGGGCAGGACGATATCGAACGGCTGACCTTCGAAATGCGTGATCTAGGCTTCACGGCAATGTCGGCGGGGCCGATTCCACCGAATGCTGCGGAGTTGTTGACCAGCCATAGGCTGGAATTGCTGATCGCACGCCTGCTCGAAGTCTATGATCACGTCATCATCGACAGTCCCCCTGTCATGGGTCTGGCCGATGCGCCGCTTATTGCGAGCCGGGTGGAAGGTGTTGTCTATGCCGTCGAATCTCACGGCATCCGATCCAGCTTGGTCAAGACCGCCCTTCAACGCCTTCTTGGCGCGAATGCGCACATATTGGGCGGCGTCCTTACAAAGTTTGAGGCACGTAAGGCGCATTACGGCTATGGCTATGACTATGGCTATGGCTATGGCCGCGAAAAAAAATGAAGTCGAAGGTCCAGCCCATCCGTCGTTCAACAAAGCGATCTCGCTTTGAGTGGACTATTCGCTGTGTGCTGGCCATCGCTGCAGTCGCGCTCGGCGGCCTATCGACCACGCAGACAATCGCCTTCGCGTTGCGCAAGGTGAACGCCGAGCGCGCCTATGCGCTTGCACCCTATGACGGACGGGTCGCGGGCGAACTGGCGCAGCACATCGCGGCTGGCGATGTCTCGACCGAACAGCGGGCGAGGGCGACTGCGATTGCACAGCAGGCCCTGGTGGATGAACCTCTCGCCATTCCGGCGCTGACGGCCTTGGGGATCAATACCCAGCTTCGGGGCGATACCGTCGAGGCCCGTGAGCTGTTCGCACATTCCGACGCTCTATCGCGCCGCGAGCTCGGTACCCGTCTTTGGCTCATCGAAGATGCGGTCGGTCGCGGCGATACCGCCGGTGCATTGCGAAATTACGATATTGCATTGAGGACGGAAAAGGGAGCATCTGAACTACTGTTTCCGATTCTCGCGCAGGCTATTTCCGATAGCAGACTGGCTTCGGCCTTGGCCGATACGATGGCTGCCCGACCTGCATGGAGCGAGCCGTTCATTGGCTATCTGGCTGCGGTTAGCACAACGCCGGACATAAGCGCGCCGTTTTTGCAGCAACTCGCAAAACGCGGCGTACCCATTTCCGAAGCTGCGCGGATCAGCATGGTCAATGCCCTTGTGAACATAGGCAAGATGGATGCAGGCTGGTCCTATTACGCGTCTTTTCACAAAGGGGCGGCACGCGACCGCTCACGGGATCCGAACTTTGCATTCAGTCGGGAGACGCCAGCGGCATTCGACTGGGTGCCAGTGACGAGCGAAGCCGGTATCAACGCTTCCATACAGAGCACGTCTACGGGCGGAGTTTTTGACTTTGCCGTATCCTCGTCTGTCGGGGGGACGGTTCTTCAGCAGACCCAGCTCCTGCCCCCGGGGCGCTATCGGCTTGAGGGTATCAGTGCCGGTATCCAGCAGGCACCCAGTACGCGGCCTTATTGGCAACTTACCTGCAGCGATGGGCATGAAGCCGGGCGGGTCGAGCTTCCTAATTCCACCGAGAACGGCGGCAGGTTCACCGGAGAGGTAACCGTCGGCGCTGGCTGTCCCACACAGGTTTTACGCCTCGTCGTAAGACCTTCACTGGAAGTCGGCGGGGTCGGCGGTCAGATCGAACGCGCTGCTCTTGTTCCCGTCGCGGCTGGCCGATGAGTATGATTGTGAAACAAGTGGACGTCAGCCAGATGGAATAACGCCACGTTGGCCTTCCGATTTGCGATTGGCGGAAAAAAAGCGTGCCATTGTCGGCCACAAGGCGATTATTCGCTTGGCAAAGGTCACCAAGCGCATTCATTCCGGCTAGGAAGGCAGTTGTTGATAATTGTCTCGATACCGCTATCGAGCGGAGCGAGTAGATGATTTGTGCGCATTCCTGGTCGGTGGCGGGGCAGGGCATAACGGATCACGAGATACGCAAAGGGAATGTACGTTGAGCGGTAAAAAAGTCGCACTCATCACCGGCATCACGGGCCAGGACGGTTCTTATCTGGCCGAACTGCTGCTCGAAAAGGGCTATGAGGTACACGGGATCAAGCGGCGTGCATCGCTGTTCAACACACAGCGTATCGACCACATTTACCAGGATCCCCATGCGCCCTCACCCGATCTGAAACTGCATTATGGTGACTTGTCGGATACGTCCAACCTCACCCGGATCATCCAGGAAATTCAACCGGACGAGGTCTACAACCTCGGCGCGCAAAGCCATGTCGCGGTAAGCTTCGAGGCTCCAGAATACACGGCGGATGTCGACGGCTTGGGCACCTTACGCCTGTTGGAGGCCATTCGCTTCCTAGGCCTGGAGAAGAAGACGCGGTTTTATCAGGCATCGACCTCGGAACTGTACGGGTTGGTGCAGGAAATCCCGCAGCGTGAGACGACGCCATTCTATCCGCGCTCACCCTATGCGGTGGCCAAACTCTATGCCTACTGGATAACGGTTAATTACCGCGAAGCCTATGGGATGTATGCCTGCAACGGAGTGCTCTTCAACCACGAGAGTCCGCGCCGCGGGGAGACGTTCGTAACCCGCAAGATTACCCGTGGACTTGCCAATATCGCACAGGGACTCGAGCCCTGCCTGTATATGGGCAATATCGATTCGCTGCGTGACTGGGGGCACGCGCGTGACTATGTCCATATGCAGTGGTTGATGCTTCAGCAGGACGTCGCCGAGGATTTCGTGATCGCCACGGGCGTCCAGTATTCGGTGCGGGAATTCATCACCTGGTCGGCAAAGCACCTGGGCATAACGCTGCGTTTCGAAGGTGCAGGTGAAGCCGAGATTGGCATTGTCGAGGCCATCGAGGGCGACGAGGCGCCGGCGGTGAAGGTAGGCGACGTGATTGTGCGTATTGACCCGCGTTACTTCCGTCCGGCCGAAGTCGATACGCTACTGGGCGATCCGACCCGGGCTAAAGAAAAACTCGGTTGGGTTCCTGAAACCAGCGTGCAGAATATGTGTGCTGAAATGGTTGCGGAGGATCTCAAGTCCGCCAAGCGCCATGCCCTGCTCAAGCAGCATGGTTATCAACTGCCAGTTTCGCTCGAATCGTAAGGAAGCCTGTCATGCGGATATTCGTGGCCGGGCATCGCGGCATGGTCGGTGGTGCAATAGCGCGCAAGTTGACTGTGCGTGGCGTCACAGTAGTGACGCGCACTCGCACCGAGTTGGACCTGACCGATCAGCACGCAGTGCGCGAGTTCTTCGCTGCCGAGCCGCTTGATGGCGTCATCCTGGCTGCAGCGAAAGTCGGGGGTATTTACGCCAACAATACCTATCCTGCCGACTTCATCTATGAAAACCTCATGATTGAATGTAACGTCATTCATCAGGCGTTCGCTAGCGGAGTCCGCCGACTGCTGTTTCTAGGCTCTTCTTGCATCTATCCGCGCGCCGTAGCGCAGCCGATGCGCGAAAATGCCCTGTTGACGGGAATTCTCGAGCCGACCAACGAACCGTATGCGGTCGCGAAGATTGCCGGGATCAAACTCTGCGAAAGTTATAATCGCCAGCATGATACCGATTACCGTAGTGTCATGCCCACCAATTTATATGGTCCTGGCGACAATTTTCATCCTGAGAACAGCCATGTGATGCCTGCTCTTATCCGGCGATTCCACGAGGCGGTCCAGACGGGTGCGGAGCAGGTGACGATTTGGGGCACGGGAACGCCGAGGCGCGAGTTCCTGAATGTCGACGATATGGCCGATGCATCGCTCTTCGTTTTCGATCTGCCGCTCGATCAGTATCAGGCCAATACCGACCCGATGCTGAGCCATATCAATGTCGGCTATGGCGAGGACGTGACAATCGCCGAGCTTGCACACCTTGTGGCGAATGTGACCGGCTATGAGGGCAAGATCGTTTTTGATACCACCAAGCCAGACGGTACGATGCGTAAGTTGATGGACTCCAGCCGACTTGCCGCGATGGGCTGGACCCCATCGATCGGACTGGCCGATGGCGTCCGCAAGACCTATCGCTGGTTCCTTGATCACGTTGCAACGGCAGGGCGTTGAAAATGCTAAGGCTGATTAGTGCATAGCTAAGGCGACGAGTGTTGACTGGCCTATGATGATCTCGATGAATCCTATTCTGTCCATTGCGTTGTTCGCTGTCTCTGCATCTAACGTAGGGCAAGAGCGGGACCCTGAGCAGGAGCAAGCGCCGCTGGTTTCCGTTCAATCGACGCCCGTCCAGACGCGCCAGGGCGAAACTCCTCCTCTGGCGGCGGGGCAGACCGGGTTGCGGCAGAGCCGAGAGCAGGTAGCGGCCGATACAGGCATTATGCCGATGGGGCGGATTGATGCGCGGATACAGAACCGCGTACAGATGCGCATCCGTAACCGGATCGATCGCTATTACGATCCCACCGCCAATACGACTTCGCCATTTGCCGTGGCGGCCGAACAGGCAAATCAAGCCGGACGCTCCGCCCGATAGAAGAATTTTCGTAATGCATCATGCCCCAATATATATTTCGTTGCGGCATGATTTAAATTTTTATGAGTATAGCTTAAAGTGGTTCGAACAAATTTAAGATAAACAGCTTTTGGTTCGTTCAGCTATGGCTGTCGATTGCCGAATAGGATGTGGTATCACGCCGTTGTGTGGGGGCGCTGGCACAGCCGATACCGGTTTATGGAGAGGCTAATTTACCCAGGCGTGAGGGATGAACGGCGCTGAAGCGGTCTGCGGGCAATATTGGAACCGCTTTTTCCACCATTATAAACATAACACTTATTATCAATCTGGTCGAACGCTGTATCAGGAGGGGGGAGATAACGCTCCAGCGCTATGCATAATGGTGTTCGGTTCGGGTAGACGCTGATCGGAAGGAACACGGTGGCCAACCTATTCTCCGCCGGCCACCTGAAGCTGGTCCAGTTGGGCAGTGACAGGCTGCTCCAGTTCGACTGCGACGGCAGCACCGCCTCTTCCTACCGTCTGGCCACCCTCCTCACCCTATCCAAGACCATCGCCTCTGCCTTCACCGCCCAGGATCTGGGCTTTACGCTCAATGCGACACGGGCTGCTTTCGAAGATGACGGAGGAACGGATATGAGCCTATCGGACGGTCATGCCGCAGCGTATATGGATAGGCCGGTCCTACTGATGGCGGACATGGGCTTCATTCATGCATGATGGAGTTGGAGTGGCCGAAAGGCGGATGCGGAGGCGTCTTTGGAATAATGATGGGGACGACCGATTGCGCCGTGTAATCGGTCGTCAAATGACTTTTTAGGAGGGGGATACTCTACCGGTCCAGCATCTCGGACGTCGGACACCCCGAAGGAAACACCCCCGCCCCTGGCCGATAGACCAGCCGCACCCGCTCCGGCCCGGTCCGCACGCACGCCGCCAGGTGGTATTCCCGCGCCAGCACCTGCTGCAATACCCCCCGCGTCGCGGGGTTGCCGAAGGCGAAGCGGGGGTAATCGTCGACGATCGCGCCGGGCCGGGTCGCCAGGATGCGGCGGATCTCCGCGACCGGATCGACACCGATCGCGGCCGCGCTGGCTTCGTCGCGGGTGTTGAGGTGGCCGGGGAAGACCCATTTCGACGGCAGGCAGCTGTGCGTCAGCAGGTAGAGCGCCGGATAGCCGTCATAGACATAGAGGCACCCGCGTGCCGGTGTCGCGGCGCGGGCGACCGCCTGGGCCTCGGCCGCGCTGCCCTTGGCGCGTTCGCTCAAGGCCAGGACGATCTGCCCGGCCGCGACGATCGCCAGCACGAACGCGGCGATCCCGCCTTGGCGCCAGCGGGCCAGCGCGGGGGCGACGACCAGTGTGGCGGGGAGCGTAATGGGCAGCGCGTAATGCGGGCTGCCGAACCGGCCATAGGCCAGGACCGCGACGATGCTGACCGCCAGCCAGATCAGCAGGAAGCGGAACCCCTCGCGCCGCTCCGCCGGGATATATTGCCAGGGCCGCCCGAAGCCGATGACCAGCGCCAGCGGGAGGAGGATCCCGACACATACGGCCAGCCCCTCCAGCTCGTCGGCGAACGGCCGGGCCGCCTGTCCGCCGAGCGAGACGATATTGGCGAAGATCCACGCCTGCCCATGCCTTAACGCACCATAGGTGCCGAAGGCGGCCAGCGTCGGCAGAAGCGCCAGCGCCACCCAGGCCAGCGCCATTCCCGCTAGCCGCACCGGCGCCACCCGCCTGCGCCAGCCCTGCCACAACAGGATGCAGCCGAATGCGAACCCCTCGGGCAGCACGGCGTATTTGATTTGGAGCGCGATCCCCACCGCACCCATCGTCACGACGCCCTGCCCGAATAGCGACCCGCGCCGCTCGACCGCGCGGAGCGTTGCCGCCCCGGCGACCAGCATCAGCGCATTGTAGAAGACCGGCGACTGGCCCCCTTCCCCCTCCATCAGGTTCAGCCACAGGATATAGAGGATCGCCGCCACGGTCGCGGCAACCGGCCCAGTAAACCCGCGCGCCAGCCGCTGAATGCCGAAGGCGGTGCCCACCACGAACCCGGTCGCCAGCAGCTTATAGGCCAGGAACGGATCGCCCCCAAAGGCTTGCGCCCCGGCATAGAGCAGGAACAGCCCGATCGGCTTACGATCGAAAATATCGACATAGGGCAGCGCGCCGTCCCACATCCGGTTGCCGACCAGTAGATAGAATTGCTCGTCGAAACCGATCACCGGATTGCCGAACGTCTGCGCCCGCGCGACGAGCGCGACCAGAGTTAGCAGCAGCAGGAGGCCGCCTGCCCCCCGCATGGATGCTGCCCGTGCGCTGTGCCCCTGTCGTATCGTCATTGACCGCGCGCGTGGTTCGCTTTGGCGGTGAAGGCAAGCGCAAAGCGGAGCGGTCATGATGAATACGTCACGATGGGGTATATTTTCTGCCCCTGGCCATGCTATCGATCGGAAATATGGGCGGGATTTCGGTGCATACTCTGCTGCGATCGAGGCGATAGGCGGCTTTGCGCGTCCTGACCTTCCTGCACAGTTTCGAGCCCGGCGGGGTCGAGCGGATCGCGTTGCGGCTGGTGCGGCACTGGCGCGCGAGTGGTGTCGATGCGCCGCTGTTCCTGGGGCGGACCGATGGCGCGATGGCGCGCGATGTCGGGGACGATCTGGATTTCATCACACCGCGACGGCGCTGGCCGGGGATCGCGCATTGGGAGACGATCTGGATGATCGCCACCCTGCCGCGCATCGTGCGTGCGCTGCGCCCCGACATCCTGTTCTGCGCGGGCAATACCTATACCGTCGTGGCGGTGATGCTGAAGCTGGTGCTGGGGCGCGACTGTCCGCCGATCGTGGCCAAGATCAGCAACAATCTGGACCGCACCGACGCCTCATGGCTGTACCGCCTGTTCTATGGCTTGTGGCTGCGGATCCAGGGGCTGGCGATCGACCATTTCGTCGGCATGGAAAAGCCGATGCGTGCCGAGATCGTGCAGGGCGTGCGGGTGTCGCCGGCGCGCGTCGCGATCATCCCCGACCCCGCTTTGTCCGAGGCGCAGATATTGGGCTTGCGCGAACCCGTGGCGGCGCGGCCGGCTGAAGAGGGGCGGCGGTTCGTCACCATCGCCCGGCTGGCGGCACAGAAGAACCTGGCGCTGATGCTGCGCGGCTTTGCCGGTGGATGCCGCCCCGGCGACACGCTGACCCTGTTCGGCGACGGGCCCGAGCGCGCCATGCTGGAGGCGCTGGCGATGGAGCTGGGCATCGCCGACCGGGTGGTGTTTCGCGGCTATGTCACCAATCCGGCCGCGCTGCTGGCGCAGTATGACACGTTGTTGTTGTCCTCGCATTACGAGGGCGTGCCCGCGGTGATCCTGGAGGGGCTGGCCGCCAATATCGGTATCGTCGCCACCGATTGCAGCCGGTCGATGGCCGCGCTGTTGCAGCAGGGGCGGCTGGGCACATTGGTCCCGGTCGGCGACGAGGCGGGCTTTGCCGCCGCGATCGCGGCTGCGCGGCCCCAGGCGCAGGATGCGCAGCGTACGCTGCACCAGGCGCGGCGCTTTGCCATTGAACAGGGTGCGGACCATTATCTGCGGGTGATGCGCAGCGTCTTGCATCGCCGCGTCGCGCGCGCGCACGCGCCGCTGGTCGTCGATCCGGTCCTGCCGCTGCTCTGAAACGCCCGGCGGGGCCGATACGACGAATGGAGTGGGGTATAAACCCCTTGATCGGCGGTGAATTTCATCTGTGCCGATTAAAACCGATCAAAAAGTCAATCCTGCCTTAAAAATTCGCCTTAATTGCGACATCATTGCCACACTATCCTTGGCCTTCACGTCGGCGATGGGAGTGGCTGGACGATGCGATACGGGGGGAAGGCGCGGGCCAGGGCCGGCGCGGCAGCGATGGCGATCGTCTTCGGGACAGGCGGGCCGGGCACGGCGTCCGCACAGGAACAGCCGCCCTCCGCTACTCCGGTCCAGTCCGCCCCGGCCCCGGACGACGCCCCGCCCCCGACCCGCGACCTGCCCCCGGCCGAGGTGACGGTCACCGGCAAGCGTATCCCCGGCTCCGCGATCGGCGCGGTCGCGCCCGTCGCGGTGCTGGATGCCCAGGCGCTGGAAGCGATGGGCGCGACGAGCCTCAGCGACCTTCTGAAAAAGATGAAGGCGCTGACCGGTTCGTCGAGCGGGGGCGAACCGATCATGCTGCTGAACGGGCGGCGGATCGCGGGTTTCGCCGACATACAGGCCCTGCCCTATGAAGCGATGGAAAAGGTCGAGGTGCTGCCCGAGCAGGAGGCGGCGCGCTTCGGCTATCCGCCGACCGTGCGGGTGCTGAACTTCATCACCAAGAAGAAATTTCGCGCGGTCACGGTCAATGTGCTGCCCGGCCTGGCCACCGATGGGGGCGGGCAAACCAACATGGCCGAGGTGACCTCGGCGCGGATCGATGGCCCGCGCCGCCTGACCTTCAGCGCGTCGCATTTCCGCCAGAACCCGGTGCTGCAAAGCCAGCGCGCGATCGCGCCCGATCCCGATACGCTGTACGCGACGACGGGCAATGTCACCGGCGTGAACGGGGCCAGCCTGGATCCCCGGCTCGACGCGCTGGCAGGACGCAGCGTCACGCTGGCGGGGGTGCCGGGCGATCCGGCCGCGCGGGGTGTGCTCGGCGCCTATGCGAACAGCCCGGCGGGGATCACCGATCTGGGCCCCTATCGTACGCTCCAGCAACGGACCGACACCATCCATGCCGAGGCGGGACTGGCCTCGCCGCTAACGAAATCAGTGTCGGGGGCGCTAACGCTGTCGATGGATGCCACCCGGAACAAGGGGCTGAACGGTCTGGCGCCCGCCCTGTTGCGCGTGCCGGGCGGGCTGGGGGTGTTTCCCTTCGCCGACGATACGCTCCTCTATCGCTATCTGCCCGACAGCGTGCTGCATCAGCGCAGCACCAGCATGACGCTGCATGCGGGGGGCACGCTGACCGGGAATATCCGCCGCTGGAGCTGGGCGGTGACGGGCAATTACGACCGGCTGGTGGCGCGCAACACCTCGGAAACCGGGGTGCCGCTGGGCGGCCTGCAGGATGCGATCGCGGCGGGCGGCAATCCGATGGCCGCGATCGACCCCGTGACCGCGGCCTTGCGCACCCGCAATCGCAGCCGGGCGGCGTCCGACACGATCGGGATCAAGGCGACCGCCAACGGCCCCGCCTTCCGCCTGCCCGCCGGGGAGGCGCAGCTGACCGTCACCACCGATTACTCGCGGATCGACAGCAGCGCGACGACCAACCTGGCCCTTGTGGCAGGAGGGGCGGCTGCTGCACCGATCGAGGGCGTCGGCCGCACGATACGCGGGGCCAGCGTCAATGCCGCGGTCCCGCTGGCCTCGGCCCGCGAGGGTTCGCTGTCGTTCCTGGGCGAGCTTCAGCTGAGCGCGCTGGCCGGCGTGTCGCAGGTGTCCGATTTCGGACGGCTCAGCACTTCCAACCTGGGGCTGAACTGGACGCCGTTCCGGCCGCTGCAACTCAACGCCTCTGTCAATGTCGACCAGACTGCGCCGGCCGTGACGCAACTGGTCGCGCCGGTGCTGACGACGCCCAACACGCCCTTTTTCGACTATGTCACCGGGCGCAGCACGCTGGTCACCACGATCTTCGGCGGCAATCCCGACCTGGCGCCCGAAAAGCGCCGGATCACCACGCTGGGGCTGTCGGTCCAGCCGATCAAGGACAAGGAGATCCGGCTGGGCGTCGATTATGTCGACACCCGGATCGACAATCAGGCCGCCTCGCTGGGCGGAGCGACACAGGCGTTCCAGCGGGTCTTCCCCGACCTGTTCGTCCGCGACGCGCTGGGCCAGCTCACCAGCGTCGACCTCCGCCCGGTCAACCTGGCGTTCGAGCGTGAGCGCAAGCTGCGCCTGAGCGTCAATTTCAGCGGACCGCTGGGCAAGGTGCCCCCGCCCCCCGCACCACCGGCGCCGGGGGCCGCCCCGGCTGCGGCGAAGACGACACCCCCGCCGCGTCCGCCCAAGCGTCCACCCTATCTATGGGTGTCGGCGACGACCAATTACCGGCTGGAGGACCGCCTGACGCTCCGCACCGGGGGGCCGGTCCTCGATCTGCTCGACGGGGCGACGCTGAACGGCACGGGCGGGCGGCCGCGCTGGGACGTCGATCTGAACGCCAGCCTGTCCTACGGACCGATGAGCCTCGGCCTTTACGGCCGCATCCAGGGGCCGACGCGTATCCGCAGCGACATCGCCGCCTCCGACCTGCGCTTTTCGGGGCGCAACTGGCTGGTCGTCTATACCTCGGTCGACGTGCACAAGCTGGTCGACAAAGCATGGACCGACAAGATGCGGATCAACCTGACGGTCGAGAACCTGCTGAACGATCGGATCAATGTGACCGACCGAAACGGTGATATTCCCAATCGCTTCCAACCCGCCTTTATCGACCCCATCGGCCGCTCGATCCGGCTGGGGGTGCGCAAGCTGTTCTGAGGGGGGGCGATTTTCCAATGGTGGGCGCAGCGCTTCGCCGGGGTGCCCACCGGCGCTCCATCACCCGTCTGCGCGCTCCATAAAGCGTCCCGTTTAGTCATGTCGGGCGGGGCATTTTGGGAAAGCGCATACGGGAACAGGTTTTGGGAAAACCGGTCACTGGCAATGTACGCGATGAGCCGGATTTTCCCGTCGTCCCATAGGAGGTTCGTTTGCGGAACAGGTCGTGCCTGCTCGAAGACACAGTTATGAATGCATGATGCCCCTGCTCAATGCCGCCACTCACAATACGCCGTCAATCCTGACAGAGAGTGATGCTGGCGCGGTCGCCGATCTATATGCTCGCTGCACCGACTACTTCATGTTGCAGGACGGGGAGCCGGCAACGCTGGCGGATGCGATCGAGTTGTTCCGGGATATTCCTAAGGACAAGAATGCGGTCGATCAGACCGTAATGGGTTGGCAAGGCCAGAACGGTCTCATGGCTGTGGCTGCTATCCTGCGTGACTACCCACGCGACGGTATCTGGTATCTTGGCTTCATGATCATTGATGCTGCTGCCAGAGGGCAAGGTATTGGCCGGTCGATCCATGACACGATCGAGCAATGGGCAGCCAATCGCGGAGCGCATGAAATACGCCTTGCCGTGCTTGAGATGAACGGGGCAGCGGAGAGGTTCTGGCGGTCGCTCGGTTACACAGAGCTTCGGCGGGTCGGTCCTGACACGTTCAAGGCGCGAAGGCACCATCGTGTCGAGCTATGCCGGCTTTTGGGAAGCAATCTGCCAGCTTAGTTCACCGGGAGGGTGGCGGCCGTTATTCCCAATATTCGATTCTGATCGACACGGGTGTGGTGGCTGGCGCCAAGGTGTCGACTTGCCCCTTGAGCGCATCTTGACCTTGCCCAGGAACGATGGCGGCGGGCTTCGTAACACTGTGCCATGCCCTTTCATGGGCGTGGAGGGATGAGATGGAGGCGACGCGTATCCTTGTCGGTCTGGCGATCGCTACGCTGGGGTTCAGTGCCAGTGCGAATGCGCAGGAATGGGGACCGCCTCCACCCCCGCCGCCACCGAATTGGGGCGGGCCGCAATATGGTGGCTATGACGGCGGTCGCGGCTGGCGTGATGCGGGTTATGGCTACCGGCGCTTATCGGCCGTATCGCCCCCCTTTATCTCGCTGCCGGACGGAGTATCGCTGCTGGGAGCGGGTGCGGATCTGCCGTTGAGGGAACCTAGTCCGACCCGAAAATATCCCGCGTGAACAGCTTGTCCGCGACATCGGCCAGTTCCGCATCGTTGCGGTTGGCGATGATAACGTCGCTGTCCTGCTTGAACTGACCCAGGTCGCGGTAGACGCGCGATCCGAAGAACGCTTCGTCCTGCAGGGTCGGCTCGTAGACCACGACCTCGATCCCCTTGGCCTTGATCCGCTTCATGATGCCCTGGATCGAGGACTGGCGGAAATTGTCCGAGCCTGCCTTCATCGTCAGGCGGAAGATGCCGACACGCTTGGGCGCCCGCGCGATGATCCGGTCGGCCAGGAAATCCTTGCGCGTGCGGTTGGCGTCGACGATCGCGCGGATCAGGTTCTGCGGCACGCTGGTATAGTTGGCCAGCAGCTGCTTGGTGTCCTTGGGCAGGCAATAACCGCCATAGCCGAAGCTCGGATTGTTATAATGCGTGCCGATACGCGGATCCAGGCCGACGCCCTCGATGATCTGGCGCGTGTTCATGCCGCCCGCGATGGCATAGCTGTCGAGTTCGTTGAAGAAGGCGACGCGCATAGCGAGATAGGTGTTCGCGAACAGCTTGATCGCCTCGGCCTCGCGGGTGCCGGTGAACAGGACGGGGATGTCGGCCTTTTCGGCGCCCTGGACCAGCAGGTCGGCGAAGATGCGCGCCCGCTCCGACTGTTCGCCGACGATGATGCGCGACGGGTGGAGATTGTCATGCAGCGCGCGCCCCTCACGCAGGAATTCGGGGCTGAAGACGACCTGCTCGGTGCCCAGGCGCGCGCGGACATCGTCGATAAAGCCGACGGGGATGGTCGACTTGACGACCACGGTGGCTTGCGGAGCATGGGTCTTGGCCAAGCCGATCACCGCCTCGACCGAGCTGGTGTTGAAGCTGTCGGTGTCGATGTCATAATTGGTCGGCGTCGCGACGATCACATAGGTCGCGCCCGTCAGCGCCTCGGTCGCATCGGTGGTGGCGGTCAGGTCCAGCGTGCGGCCGGTCAGGAAATCCTGCAGCTCGGCATCGATGATCGGTGAGGTGCGCGCATTCACCATCGCCACCCGCTCGGGCGAGATATCGACCGCGACGACCTGGTTGTGCTGGGCCAGCAAGACGGCGTTGGACATGCCGACATAACCCAGGCCGAAAACAGCGATCTTCATTCCATGCACCCCAGCCAAGAGGAGGACGGGCCCGCCGGGCCGCCCCGCCATGCTTCATCGTAAGGCCATGCCCGAAGGGTCGGGTCAGGGCAATTGGCATGGGATAAGGACAAAGTGGCCTGTCCCGTTTCGCCACAGTATCGGGGCGTGCCTATTCCTCCCCTGGAAGGGGAGGTGGCAGGGCGCAGCCCTGACGGAGGGGTGTCCCGCCATCGAGAGGGTGACACCCCTCCGACGCGCGACGCGCGCTACCTCCCCTTGCAGGGGAGGAATAGCCGTGCCCCTACAACCCCAGCGCCGCCTTCACCTTGGCCCAGCTGACATATTTGAAATTCTGCGTGGCGGGTGCGTTGTCGCCGTCCTGGGCGACGAACAGGCCCTGGGGGTAGTCGGGCCCGAAATCGCCCAGCGCCAGCTCGATCCCGTCGGTATCGCTCGTCCCGTCGATCGCACCCCCGCCGATGCGGAAGCGCCCGGCATAGGTCATGCCGGGCAGGCGGTAGAGCGTATAGGCATTGTCGCCCTGGCTGGAGACGACCAGATAGCCGCCCTTGGCCCCCCTGGGCGCCAGTGCCAGCCCCTCGGCATCGTCGAACAGCGTGCGCCCGTCGACGCGGGCGATCGGGGTGGCGGTGGTCGGCGCGGCGGGATCGGCGGCAAAGCGCCACAGCCCGACATCCTCCTCGGCGACGTACAGTGTGCCCGTCCGGTCATCGACCACGCAGCCCTCGGCCTGGGTGCCCAGCTTCATGCTGCGCACGGTCTCGACGCGCGGGGTGGGGCCCGAGACGTCGATGCGCACCTGGTCGATCCGCCCGTCCTTCAGGACGACGAAGCCGAACAGCGCGTGATCGCGCGCGCGGATCCACAGGCACATGCCATAGGCCTCGCCCGCTCCCACCGGATAGCGGCCCATCGGCACCAGGCGGCGCTGGGCGGTGTCGAGGGTGAACAGCGCGACATGCGCGTTCGCCTTGTCCGCCCGGTCGCTGGCCGCAACGACGACGCGGCCCCCCGCCATCTCGCGCAGGTCGACATTGTTGAGCCGTGCGGCGGGGGTGAAGGACAGGCGCTTGCCCTTCAGGTCATAGACATGGATGCCCGCCTGCTTGTCGGTGCCGATGATCAGGCTGGCGGCCGGATCGGCCGCATTGCGCCAGATCGCGGGATCGTCCGCCGCGTCCGATATGCTGTCGACCGGATCGGTTTCGGCGGTCGCGGCAACCACGGGTGCCGCGACCGGGGCTGCGGCGGGCATGCTCGCGCACCCGGAGAGCAGCAGCGCGAGGAGCACCGCCCTCACAGCTTCACCCGCAGGCCGCCGAACAGCGTGTAGCCGAACTTCTCATATTCATAGGTCCGATAACGCTGGCCGAAATAGCGCACGCCCGGCGTGTTGGTCAGGTTCTTGCCCTCGGCGAACAGGTTGATGCCCTTGGCCAGCTGCACGCTGCCGGTCACGTCGAGCTGGCCGCGGCCTTCCCAATAGAGGTCCAGGCCGGGCACATCGGCGTTGATCTCGTCCAGATAGTTCGAGCGCTTGGTATAGGCGACGCGGACATTGACCGGCCCGCGTTCGTAGAAGACGCTGGCATTCCACATATGCCTGGACTGACCCGGCAGCGCGAAGCGGCTGCGCCCGGCAAAGGCGGTGTCGAAGGTCGCGTGGCCCTGAGTATAGGTATAGTTGGCGAACACGCCGAACCCGCCCAGCACGCCCGGCAGGAAGCTCAGCTGCTGCTGCCAGTTGAGCTCGACGCCGTACAGCTCGCCCTTGCGCGCATTGACCGGACGGCTGAGGATCGCGCCGCCCACGCCGTTGTAGATGCCGGTGCTGGTCAGCGTGTAGCGATAGTCGGACAGGTCCTTGTAGAAGGCATTGACCGAGACGACGCCCAGCGGCCGGATGTAATATTCCAGCCCCGCATCGGCATTGTTCGACAAGGTCGGTTTCAGGTCCGGGTTGCCGAAATCGACGCGCACCGTGTTGCCCTCGGTCGTCTCCAGCACGCGCGGGGCGATCTGCGGGAAATTGGGGCGGTTGATCGCACGGCTGAGCGCGGCGCGCAGGATCAGGTTGGGGGTGAAGGCCTGGCGCAGCGTCAGGTTGGGGAAGAAGTCGGTATAGCCGTTGCTGCCCCGCGCGGTCGTGACCGCGCCGGTGCGCGAGACGCTGGGCGCGCGGCTCTCGAAATCGGTGGTCTCGACGCGAAGCCCGGCGATCAGGGTCGTGCCGTCCTTCACGTACTTGGCCATGCCGAACATGCCGAAGATCTTCTCCTCGGCGACATAGTCGGCGGTCAGCGACTGCGGCAGGCGGCGCTGCGCGGCGGCCTTGGTCGCGTCGAAATAGGCGTCGGCCAGCCCGGTATCGAAACGCTGGCCCAGCTCATAGCCGAAGTTGCGCGACTCCTGGTCGGACAACAGCCCGGCCAGGTTCCGGGTCGGCGCGGCGGACGCGCGGCGATCGCGGAACCGCTCCTCGTCGGCATTGATGTGCCGCTCGCGATATTTGCCCCCCGACGAGAAGGTGACGAGATCGCCCACCGGCAGGTCGGATCGTACCGCGACCGTCAGTTCGTCATTCCTGGTCGTGTTCGACCGATAGGCATTTTCCTGAAAGCCAAAGGTACCGAGCTGGAGATGCTCCTTGCTCGTGAACAGCGAATAGCTCGGCAGATCGGCATTGCCGAAATCATAGGAGAGCGTCGGGCGCAGTGTGGAGCGGAACAGCAGCTCGTCACGGCGCGGATAGGTCTGCGAGCTTTCGCTATACGCCACGTCGGCGCGGATCGTACCTTCGCCCAGCCGCTGCTCGATGCCCGCCGTGGCCGACCAGATCTCGTTCACCTGTTTGCGGTGGCGGACCTGCTTTTCGATGCGGGTGTTGCGATAGGTGGCGGCGGTGTCGGTCGATCCGGCCTGGATCGTGCCGTCGCCCCACAGGATGCCGATGCGGTCACGAAACTCGTCATCCTCGAACCGAGCATAGGTGCCGCGCACCCAGGCATGGGTCGCGTCCGACGGCCGCCACTCGAACGCACCGGTGCCCGCCATGCGCTGGCGCTTGGTGTCGTAATCCTTGAACAGCGTCTCGGTGACGCGCGGGCCGTTCGCGGTCTGCGTCCAGCTATTCTCGACATTGTCGGGGCGGCGATGGGTGCGCGAATAGCTGCCCGAGAACAACAGGCCGAACTGGCGGTCGGGGCCGAAGGTGTCGCTGACCGCGGCCGACCCGCGATAGTCATGGCCCTTGCCGTACTGGTTGTAGCTGGTGCCCGCCATGCCGGTCAGCGCAAAGCCCTTGCGGTCGAAGGGCGAGCGGGTGGTGATGTTGACCGCGCCCGCGATCGAGTCCGCATCCTGATACGGCAGCAGCGACTTGGTCACCTCCAGATTGGCGACGATGTCGGAGGGCAGCGTGTCCAGGTCGACCGCGCGGGTCGTCGGGTCGACCGAGGGAATCTGGATGCCGTCGACCGAGATGGCCGACCATTCGCTGGGCGCGCCGCGCACGTTGATATAGCGGCCCTCGCCCTGGTCGCGCTCGATACCGACGCCGGGTGCACGTTGCAGTGCCTCGGCGATATTGGGGTCGGGGAAGCGGCCGATCGCGTCCGACGAGATGATGGTGACGGTGTTGTCGGCGGTCCGCTGCTGGTTGAGCGCGCGCGCGGTATTGTCGAGCAGCGAGGCGCCGAGCACGACGATGTCGCCCGACTCTCCGCTGGCGGCGGGCAGGGTCAGCGAGATGTCGCGACCGCGATCGGCCGCCGCCACGACGCGGGTGACCGGCGGGCGGCCGAGATAGTCGATCAGCAGGGTGATGTCACCCGGTGCCTCGGGGGTGACGATGCTGAACTCGCCCTGCAAATTGGTCGTCGCCTGGATCCCTGTCCCCTCGACCACCACCCGCGCGCCGGGCAGCGCGACGCCGGTCGCGTCATAGATGCGCCCCGACAGGATCGGGCCCGAGGCCGGTACGCCTGCCGGTGTTGCGGCATCGCTGGTGGTGGCGAAGACGGGCGTCGCGGCACAGCCCAATGCGATGAGCGAGGCCCCCGCGAGACCGCGGATGCCGGAACGGATGGCGAGCATGATGATCCCCCTGGGTGATGGTCGTGCCGACACCCCCCGGCGCCGGTCGTTGCCGCTCCCGTGGCGGGGCTTTGTTACGAAGCGATGCGATTGGGATGACGACTTGATGACGCTGGCGTCACAATCGTTATCGGCACCCCCATTCCTCTCCGGTACGGGGAGGGGGACCATGCGAAGCATGGTGGAGGGGGACCGCCGCAAGCCATGTCCTGTGTGGCAAGCCCCCCTCCGACAGCGCTGCGCGCTGCCACCTCCCCGTGCCGGGGAGGATTGTTTACCCCTTCGTCAGGTACAACCCGCGCAGCTTCGCAATCGCGCGCGGGCCCAGGCCCATCTTGTCCTTCAGATAGCCCATCGTCCCGCCGGGATACCGGTCGGTCACCGCGAACACCGCGTCGATATAGCGGCGGTCGACCCCGGCGAAGGTGCGCGCGGCCTCGGGCGAGAGTTTCGCCCAAAAGCCGGTCGGGTGGGCGGGCGGCGGGGCCATGTGCTGGTTGGAGAGGAGATAATCCTCGACGATCGTCGCGCGCGGCACGCCCAGCGCGGTTAGCAGCAGCGCGGCCGCCACGCCGGTCCTGTCCTTGCCCGCCGTGCAGTGAAAGGCGAGCGGCGCGTCGCCCGCCAGCAGCTCGGCGAACATGCGGCGGTACTGGCCGTTGAACTGGTCGAGCAGCTGCGGATAGGTGGCGGTCATCGCCGTCACCACCTGTTCGTGGGTCCAGGTCGCCGGATCGCCGGGGATCTTCATCGCGCTCATGTCGAGCGCATAATCGTCGCTCAGCACCTTCGGCTTCTGCCCGGCGGGCCACAGCGTCGGCTCGCGGGTCCGCTCGGCCGTGTCGCGAAAGTCGCAGACGGTGCGGATACCCCGCTTTTGCAGGTACGTGTAATCCGCTGGCGTCAGGTCGTGCATCTGGCCCGAGCGGTAGAGCAGCCCCCATTTCACCATCCGCCCATCGACGGTGCGATAGCCGCCCAGGTCACGGAAATTGCGCCCGCCCTGCAAGGGAAGAACGCGGGTATGCGCCGGCGCCGCAACAGGGGCAGAGGCCGAAGCCCCCACCCCCGCCGGAACCGCGACCAGCAGCGCGAGCGCGATCGTCCCGCGCATCAGAACTTCACCGTCGCTTCCAGGCCATAGGTGCGCGGTTCGTTGAAAAAGCCCGACAGGCCGGTCAGCGTGTTCAGCGACTTGTAGAAAAGATGCTGCTCGTTGAACAGGTTGCGGGCCCATGCGGCGATGCTCAGCCGGGCGCCGGTGTCGTTCAGCGCGATGTCGGTGATGCCGATCCGGCCGTTGACGATGAAGCCCGGATCGCCCTTGGGCTGGCTGATCCCCGGCGCGGGGTCGTTATAGTTGGAATAGAAGCCGCTGTCGTAACTGGCATCGAGATGCGCGACCAGGCTGTAGTCGCCCATCGGCCGGTCGTAATCGATCGACCCGCTGGCGGCGTGCGCGGGCGTATAGACCGGATAGATGCGGATCGGCGTCGTCACGATCACGCCGCTCGCCCCTTGCGGGAAGGGGTTCACCGTCGCCGGGATCGTCACGTCGTTATAGGAATAGCTGGCGCCCAGCGTCAGCCCGGCCATCGGCGCGAAGGTCAGCTCGGCCTCGAACCCCTTGGCGCGGCCGGTGCCGGGCGCGTTGGTGGTCTCGATGGTGGTACGGTTGGTCTGGAGCACCTGGCCGTTGACGATCTGGATGTAATTGGCCTGGAAGTCGATCTGGATCGACTTGTACGCACCGGTATAGGCGGCCAGGTTCAGGCGGGCGCGGTGGTCGAGAAACTCCGTCTTCGCGCCGATCTCGAACATCGACAGCGTTTCCGGGTTGAACGGCGCATAGCGCAGCGAGCGCGAATTGGCACCGCCCGACTTATACCCCTCCGACCATTTGCCATAGACGTGCACGGCGTCGGTCACGTCATAGGCCAAAGTCAGCAGCGGGTCGACGCGCGACCAGGCGGCGTCCAGTCCGCGCGGCGCGACCACGCCGTCGACATTGGGGGTGGCGCCGTTGACAATGAACAGCAGGCCCTTCTTCATGTCGCGGGTATAGCGCGCGCCGCCCGTGACGTGCAGCCGGTCGGACAGGATCGCCGGGGTCCAGGTCGCCTGGCCGAACGCGCCGATGCTGCGCGTCGTGATCCGGCTGGCGCGGTCATAGGGGACGGTGGCGATATTATAGGTGGCGACCGTGGCGGCGGTGCCGTTGGCGTTCCACACCATCGTGTTGAACGCCTGGGCATTGTCGGTGGTATGCTCGCGATACGCCATCGCGCCCGCGACATATTTCAGGCGCGGGGTGTCGCCGATCAGCTGGATCTCCTGGCTGAACTGGTTCTGCGCGAACATCGCCAGGCTATAGCGGCTGAAGCTGCCGTTCGGCTTGTAGGTCGAGCTGTTCTGGCCGCCATTGTCATACTGGCTCTGGTCCAGCTCGCGATAGGCGGTGATCGACTTCAGCTGGAGCCCCGGCGCCAGGTCGAGGCCGAGCGTCAGGCGGTGGCCATGCGTATCGCCGATGCTGTCCTGCTGCGGCACGCCGATGCTGGCGGTGCGCACCCGGTCCGGCTGGAGCGGCAAAGCGGGCGCACGGGCCAGCGTCCCCGCCGTGATCGACTGGAGATAGAGCGGGGTCGAGGCGTCGTGCGAGGTGTCGAACGCATAGTCGGCGCTGACGCCGCCTTCCGGTTTCCACAATATCTCGACATGCCCACCGCGCCGGTCGAAGCCGTTGAAATTCGCCTGTCCGGGCAGCGGGTTGACGACCAGCCCGTCACGCTTCGTGACGATGCCGTCCAGCTTCACGCTGAAATTATGCCATTCGGGCAGGTTCAGATGCGCCTCGGCCTTGCGGCTGCCGTAATTGCCGATGCCTGCGGTCGCGGTGAGGCCGAACTCGCCGGTCGGCTTCTTGGTGACGATGCTGACCGCGCCGCCCTCGGTATTGCGGCCGAACAAGGTGCCCTGCGGCCCCTTGAGCACCTCGATGCTCTCGATATCGTAGAGCGCGGTGCCCAGCCCTTGCGCACGGCCCAGATACACGCCGTCGATATAGACGCCGACGCCCTGGTCGCGCGCGGGCTGGTTGCTGTCGGCCAGCACGCCGATGCCGCGGATGTTCATGATCAGCGCCGAGTTGCGCGAATAGAAGGGCGCGACACGGAGGCTGGGAATCGCGCCGTCCTGCAGGTCGACCAGCGACTGGACGTGGCGGTTCTTCAGGTCCTCGGCCGACAGGACCGAAATCGCGATCGGCGTCTTCTGCAGGCTCTCGGGCCGCTTCTGCGCGGTGACGATGACCTCGTTCAGCGCGCCGTCGGCCGTGGTCTTCTGGTCGTCGGGCGCGGTCGTCTTGGCGGGGTCCACCGCGACCACCGGATCGGCCGCGAGCGCAGGCGTGGCAAACAGAAGGGCAAGCGCGCTGGACGCGAGGAAGCGCCCCGCAAAGCGCGGGTCGAACGAGATCATGATATGGATTCCCCCCAAAGGATTATGCGGCCGTCCCTTGGTCAGGGATCGTTGCGGCTTGATGACGTTCTGGGGGAATTATGCCGGTTTCATGATGACAAATATGTCATCATGGGGTGGAGCGGCCCGTGCCGCCCCACCCCGAGGGTTGATCAAAAGCGCAGGCGGACGCCCGCAGTGATCGTTTCCTGATGGTCGTCGCGGCCGCTCTGCGCGCTGCCGGTGGCATACAGGTCCACCCCGCCGTTGAAGCGATAGGCGACGCCGCCCGTCGCGGTGGCGACCAGCGGGGTGCGCGCCGCACCCAGCGCGACGAGGCCCAGGCCGCCGCCCGCATAGCCGCCCAGCGCCAGGGCGCGGTTGCCCTCGATCTGGTAGCGCGCGCCCAGCGTCACGAAGGGGCGGAAAGGTGCGTCCGACGCATCGCTGCGCCCGACGGTCACCCCGGCATCGGCAAAGCCCGCGACCAGGCGGTTGCGCGCGACGTTCAGCGCGAACGGGCTGCCGCCCGTCTCGGCGACACCCTGGCGGGTCGTGCGCAGATAGGTCAGCCCTGCACGCGGGGTCAGCGCCCAGCCGTCCGCCATCTCGGCCGTGTAATGGACCGACACGTCGCTGGTCCAGGTGGTCAGGTCGTAGCGTCCGAAGCCCGACGCCGTGCCCGGCAGCGCGCGGGTGGTGCGGCCTCGCGCACCGTCATAGACCACCGATGCCGCGAAGCCGAAGCCGTTGGGCATGGAATAACGGCCATGCACGCCCGCCACCACGCCGTCCGCCTTGGTCGAGGCGGCGAGCGGGGCGATCGACTGGCGCGTGTCCAGCCAGCCACCGAACGCGCCGATCATCCACTGGCGATCGCCGTAGCCGACGCCGCCCAGGAAGCCGTAGCCGCGCGTACGCGCCTCGCTGGTCCCCTGCCCCCGGTCCGCGCCCAGCGTGTGCCACTGGCCGAGCGTCTGGCCGAAGGTGAAGGGGCCGGCCTCGTCCCGCGTGGTCGCGAAGGCCGGACCGCGCGCCGCCTGGACCAGGCCTAGGGCATTGTCGACGCCGATCTGCGATGCCGAGGCATAGGCCTCCGGGCTGATCTGCGCGAAGCCACGGGGGTTCGACGCGCCCGAGGCGGTCAGCAGCGACGGCAGGGCGGCGAACAATGTGCTGGTCGCGGGCTGCTGGGCCAGCGTGGCGTTGGCATAGGCGATGCTGCGCGAAACCTGCGGGGTGAAGGCGGCGTCGCCCAGGAACTGGCCGAGCAGCTGGATGCGGTCGGCACGCTGCACGACGAAGCCGAACAGGTCGCTGGGCTTCTGGACGGTCGCATAGCTGCCCGTGATCCCGCCGCTGGCGACGATCAGGTCATACGAAGTGCCGGGGCGCAGTGCGCCGCTCGACACGATCTGCAACGTCGAGCCGCTGCCGATCGCCAGCGCGCCGTTCACGATCAGCTTGTCCGACACGGTCGGGGTCAGCTCGAAGAACGACAGCGAACCGCTGTTCAGCGTGACATTGCCGTTCACCGTCATCGTGCCCGGCGACGCGCCGGGGCTCAAGGTTCCCGCGACCGTCACATTGCCGTTCACCGTGCCCGCCGAGCCGAAGGTCGCGCCCTGGCGGACCAGGAACTGCGTGGCCGCCATCGTCGATCCGGCCAGGCCGACCAGTCGACCACTCGACATGTCGACCGAGCCGAACGCCGCATTGCCCGACACCGTGGCATAGCCGCCGGTCATCGCCAGCGCCTCGACATTGGCGACGTTGGTGAAGGCGACTGGCGCATTGGCCGTGCCGCCCGACAGCGCGATGGTGTCGGTGCCCGCGCCACCATCGACGGCCCCGGCAAAGGTGCCCGCGATGGTGAAGCGCTGGTTGCCGCCGGTGAAGGCCACCTGCCCCGCGGTCAGGCTGCTGCCCGAGGCGATGCTCAGGTCGGTCGCCGCGTTGACCTGATTATAGCTCTGCGCGCCGGTCAGCGACAGCGTGCCAGTGCCCTCGGTCGCCAGCGTCTCGAAGCCGTTGAGCTGGCCCGACGCCAGCGTCTGATCGCCCGCCAGCTCCAGGGTAACGCGGTCGGTGCCCGACCCACCGGTGACGGTGCCCTGCAGGACCGAGCCCGCCGCCAGGCGAAGCGCGTCATTGCCCGCGCCCAGGTCGATGACCCCGGCCAGCGTGCCGCCCTTGGCCACGGTCAGCGACAGGTCGCCATCACCGAAGCTCAGCGGCGCGCCTTGCGTGCCCAGCGAGCCCGTGACGGTCAGCGCGTTGCCGGTCAGCGCGACATTCTCGAACCCGGTCGCCACGCCGCTCAGCACGACGGGCGCGTTGGTGGTAAAGGCCAGCGTGTCGGTGCCGGCACCACCGTCGTAACGGCCCGCCGCATTGGTCGTGCCCAGCGCCAGCGTGTCGTTGCTTGCGCCCAGCGCGACGCTGGCGATGTCGCCGTCGACGCGCAGCTGCTCGGCCGCGTCCGTTCCGGTGACCGCGCCGATGCGGTTGCCCGCCAGCGCGACGTTCAGCCCGGTGCCCGCCAGCGCGACCGTGTCGAAGCTCTGGTCGAGGGTCAGCGACAGCGTGCCCGCGCCGGTCACCGCCAGCTGCTGGAAATTGCTGCGCTGGCCAAGGCCAGTGCGATCGCCGCTGAGCAGTGCGGTATAGAGGTTGGTCCCCGCCCCGCCATCGACGCCGCCCACCACGCGCGAGCCTGCGCCCTCGACGAAGCTGTCGTCGCCATCGCCCAGCGATACCGCGCCCTGCACGGTGCCGGTGTTGACGAAGCGGTCGTTACCGCCGCCCAGTGCGACCGACCCGGCGATGGTGCCGTTGTTGGTGACCGTCTCGGCCGCGTCGGTGCCGGTGATGGTGGTGGCGCCGGTGCTGGCCAGCGTCTGGCCCGCCGCCACCGTCACCGATCCGCCCGCCACGCCCAGCGTGTCGAAGTTGAACGCGCCCGCATAGGTGACGTTGCCCTGGCCGACCTGGCTGAAGCGTTCGAAGTTCAGGAACTGGTTGCCGTTGACGATGCCGCCCCCGGTCGCATCGACGATCAGGCTGTCGGTGCCCGCCCCGCCATCGACCGTACCGGTCAGCGTGGCGCTGGCGCGGTGGAGGAAGGTGTCGTCACCGGCGCCCAGGAACACCTCGCCCTGGATCTGGCCGGTATTCTCGATCCGGTCGTTGCCCGCGCCTAAGGCGATCGAGCCGATGATCGTGCCGGTGTTGACGATGCGGTTGTCGACCGCGCCGGTCGTGTGGATCGCGCCCGCCAGATAGGTGGTGCCCAGCGTGCCGGCGAAGCTGTCATTGTCGGCCAGCGTCGTGCCCACGCCGCCACGGATGGTCCCGGCATTGGTCAGGTCGATGCCGACGCCATTGGCGCGGATCGCGACCGACTTCGCGCCGGTCGCCTCGATCACGCCGGTCGCGGTGTTGGTGATCGTCGCGGTCGCGGTGTCGTCGGCATACAGCGAGATGGCCGCGGCGATGATGGTGGTGGGGGCGGTCCGATCGGTCGGGACGCTGGCGCCCGCATAGGGATCGACGATCGTCTGGCCGCCGCCATTGGCGCGGATCGTGCCGCTGTTGGCGATGGCGATGGTCTTGGCGACGGTGCTGGCGTCGGTCGTGTAGTCGCTATGATAGACCGTGGCCCGCACGCCGTAAGCCGACAGGCCGCTGCCATCGATCGTGCCGCTGTTGGTCAGGCTGATCGACCCGCCGACATCGCGCGCGTCGTCGAGAGTCAGCAGCGCGGCCGACCGCCCCTGAAGGTTGGCGGACAGTGTGCCGCTGTTGTTCACGACGATGCTGGACGCCTGGGGGGCGTCGGGCACCGGCGTGTCGGAATAGCGATAGCTGCCGACATAGGCGTTGACGCCTTGGGTGACCGAACCGCTGTTATCAAACCGGATCGACCCACCAAGGGCGCGCTGATCGTTGATCTGGAGCACGACGGCCGAGCGTCCCGGACCGGTGCTGGCGATGGTGCCGGTGTTGGTCAGGGCGATCGACATGGGCTGCGGCGTGACCGTCTCGTCCGTGCCGGAATAGTAATAACCGTTGCCGGACGCGATCAGACCTTGGGCGATCGTGCCGCTGTTGGTGGCGGTGATCGTCCCCTGGGTGACCGACAGGGACACGCTGCGGCGGGTTTCGTCGTTCAGGATGGTGCCCGAATTGGTGAAGGTCGTCGCACCGGTGCCATAGAGCGACACCGCCGTCCGCTTCAGGGCGGCATCGCCGATCGTGCCGCTGTTGGTGAAGCTCGAAACCTGGCCCGAGACGCCGCCCTTGACGATCGCTTGGTTGGTCAGCGCGGCGAGGATGGTCGGCGTTTGCGGCTGCGGATAATAATAGAACGAGTCGCCGATGGTCAGGTCGCCATCGACATTGGCGGTGTTGACCACCTGGCCATCGCCCAGCACGCCCAGCGAAGCCAGCGCGGTGCTCGCCCCAACGGTCACGACGGTATCGGCGCCGATCGCCTGGACATCCTCGCGCTCGAAATTGACCGCCGTCAGGCTGCCCAGCGTCGCGGTGCCCGACTTGGTGAAGGCGCGGCGATAGGTGTCGGTGCCCGCGCCCCCGTCGATCGTGCCGGTCACGCCGGTCTGACCGTCCGTCTCGACGAACACGTCGTTGCCGTCGCCGAAGCGCAGATTGCCGGTCAGCGTACCGCCATTGCTGGTATAGATGGCGCTGCTGTAGGAACGCCCGCCATAGCTGGCATAGCCCAGGTCGACGTCGCCAGTGATGGTGCCCGCATTGGCGACCTGGCCCCCGCCGAGCCGGATGGCGTTCTGCCCGGTCGCGCCCGCGATCGTGCCCCCGGCCAGATTGCGGATCACGGTGCCATAGCTGTAATTCTGGCTGATCGCGATGCCGCCGGTGCTGGCGATCCGGCCGCTATTGTCGATCGTGCCGCTCGAATAATCCATGACGACGGCGTTGCCCGCGACCTCGATCGTCCCGGTGTTCACCAGCGAGGTGAAGCCCGAGACACCGGTTGCGGCCCGCCCACCCGCCGCCTGGACGATACGGCCGTTGTTGGTGATGGCCCGGGCGGATTGAATACCGGTCGCGCCGTTCAGCGTGATCGTGCCGTCATTGACCACGGTCTTGCCGCCCGAAATCGCGGCGAGCGTGTAGTAATTGTTCGACCGCGTGTCGGTGACGCTGATCGTGCCCGCATTGGTGAAGCTGTCGTCGCTGCCCAGCGAGACGGCATAGGCACCGTAGACATCCGTGCTCGACACCGCGAGCGACAGCGCGCCGCGGCTGGTGACCGTCAGCGCATTGGCGGCATAGGTTTCGCCCGGCGCGACGCTGCGCGTGGTCAGCTGGATGACCGAACCGGCGGTGCTGGCGATGTCGGCGGTCAGGTCGACCGTCCCCTGCCCCGACAGATAGAGCGGCCGGGTCGAGGCCGCGCCGGTCAGGGTCAGGGCCGCCTTGTCGAACAGCTCGTAACCGACGGTGGCGAACGCGGCGGTCGGCAGCGTCGCGGTTGCGTCGCTCCGCACGCGCAGCCGCAGATTCGCCAGTGCGCCCGACACCGTGCCGGTGATGCCGGCGAAACGGTTGCCGCTGGTGCCCGTCATCTCGGCGACCAGCAGGTCGCCGCTGGTCAGCGTCAAGTTGCCGTTCAGGACGCCGCCCGCCAGTGCGTAATAGGCGTTGTTGTTGCCGTAATAGCTGCTCGACGAGGACGAGCCGAAGCTCACGTCGCCGTTGATCGTGCCCGCATTGGCAATGCGCGCGTTGAACACGCTGAAATTGCCGTTCGGGGCGATGGCGCGCGTACCCCCGGTGACGATGCCGCCCGCCGCATTGGTGAGGTTGCCGTAAGAGCCGATGAACACGCCGGTGCCGGTTGCGGTAATGGTGCCGCTATTGGTCAGGCTGCTCGACAGCTGGAGCCCGGCGGTTGCGCCCTCGATCCGGCCGCTATTGGTCCAGGTCGACCCCGACGAACCCGACAGGGTCGCGCCGATCCCGCCGGTCGAGCGGATCGTGCCCGAATTGGCAAAGCTCGGCCCGAACAGCGAGACGGCGGTGCCGGTCGCGGTGATCGTGCCCGAATTAACGAAGGCACCTTGTGAGCTAAACGAGACGCCGTTCTGGCTGGCGGTGACGGTACCGCTATTCTCGAAGCGGTTCGCAGAGCTCAGCGAGACGGCATAGATACCGCTCTGCGTGCCCGTGCCGGTGATGCTCCCGGCATTGGTGAAGCTGGGCGAGCCGGACGAGGTATATTCGTCGGCCAGCACGGTGCCGGTGCCGCTCAGCGCGGTATTGTTGACGACCGTACCGCTGCCGCCGACGCGCAAAGGCCCTGCGACCGTGAAGCCGCGCGCCAGCGTCGTCGTCATCTTGGCATCGGGCGCCAGGGTCAGCTGTTCGAAATTGGTCGGCAGTGCCAGGCCTGAGGACAGGGTGGCGTCGCTGGTGAAGCGGACGCGCAACGTGTCGGTGCCCGCCCCGCCGTCGATCGTGCCGCTGATCCCGGTGCGCAGCGCGCCGTTCGCATAGCCGACGACCAGCGTGTCATTGCCCCCGCCCAGGCGGACATTGCCGGTGATCGTGCCCGTCGTGTTGTCTATCGTGCTGTTATAATAACTGAACTGGCTTGCGGTCGACGCGATATCGCCGACGACGGTGCCGCTGTTGACCAGGCTGATGCCGCTGTCGCCCTGAATGGCGGTCGTCCCGGCGGTGGCGATCTGGCCACCGGCCTGGTTGACCAGCGACAGGCTGTAGCCCGAGGGCGCGACGATGACCGCGCCGGTGCCCGCATTGCTGATCGTGCCGCTGTTGGTCAGCGTCGATCCGCGATAATTGGCCAGCGTCGCGGCGGTGGCGTTGTTGCTGATCGTGCCGGTGTTGGTCCAGCCATAGCCATAGACGGCCGAGCTATAGGTCGTGCCGCCATCGATCGCGCTGCGGCTGCCGCCATTGATGGTGCCCGCATTGGTCAGCGTGCCGACCGCGCCGCTGATCGCGCCGATCGTGCCGCCCGCGCGGTTGGTGATCGACTGGAAGCCGGCATAATTCTGGTTGGTCGACAACAGCGCATAGCCGTTCGCGCCGGTCCCCGTGCCGCTGATCGTGCCGCTATTGTCGATCGACGCGGTCGTCTGGCCATAGTCGGTGCCGGTCTGGCCAATGACGACGCCGTTCGCGCCGCTGACGCTGCCGCCCGATGCGACCGTCATGGTCAGGTTGAGGCTGCCATAGCCGTTGTTGCTCGACTGGCGCAGCAACTGCACGCCGGTCTGGCTGCCGCCATCGACGCGGCCGCCCACGGTCAGCGTCGAATAGGCATAGCTGCTGTTCGATACCGGGATGGCGTAGCGGATCGCTGGTGCGCCGGTGTTCGTCACGCTGGCGCCCGCCGCCACGGCGACCGTGCTGTTCGAAGTCGTGACGACGAGGCCGTTGCTGTCGGTGCCGGTGCAGGTCGTCGTCACGCCCGTCTGGGTCGGATCGGGGGCGCACTGGGCGAAGGCGGGACCCGCGACCATGACCGCGAGCAGAATGGCACTCGATTCCAGAGCACGCGTCTTTACCTGCCGAGCGCGCGACATTGCCTTCACCATGTTTGAAACCCCCAATTAGCAGGCCATCCCTATGATGAAGCCGGTGTCATGTCACGTGAAATCATGACAGGGCCGTCATGGCCAAGAATTGTGGCCGTTCCTGTCCGGCGAGCAACAGTGTAGTCATTGTATCTTTGTTTACGCTTCGCTAACCGAACCGGCATGGGGTGCGCTTACCACTTGATCGATCAAGCATCTTGGGGAGCGCCCGGAATGAAATCGGCGTGGCCCAAGACGTGACGCCGGAGCCCGGATCGTTCTCCCCCACCGCGCATGATAGGAACCAACCATGGCAAAGCATCGCTATCCGCTTATGGTCGATGGCTGACCGGCAGCGACCCGGTGGCAAGAGGATGCGGATGATCGGAAGCGCAGGGTGAAGGAAGAAATCCGCTTTTCGAGCGACGGCCTGGCCGAGGACGAGGCGTTCCTGCGTTATCATCGGCTTTATGCGCAAGGGGCTGATGTCGTGCGGCTGGACGGGCCGTTCCGGGCCAGCGTCACCGGCTGGCGCTTTCGCCACATGCTGCTGTTCGACCGGCATCTGTCGGGCATGGCCCATGCGCGCGAGGAGCGGGTGCAGGCCGACGGCTTCGACCATATCGTCCTCCACCATGTCCTGTCGGGCACGCTGACCGGGGGACCACGCAGCGGGTTCGAGCGGGCGGGGCCCGGCGACATCGTGTTCCTCGACACGCGGCGCGGCCACCGGACTGAGGCGCGCGACCTGGATCTGATCACCGCCAGCGTCTCGCGCGACCTGGTGCTGGCGGCGCTGGGCAGCCTGGGCGCGCTGCACGGCTATGTGGCGCAGGCGCCCGACACCGCGATGCTCAGCGACTTCCTGCAATCGCTGGTCCGCCATGCGCCCACCTTGGACGACCGGCATGACGGCGCCTTTGCCCGTGCGCTGATCGAGCTGCTGCCGACCGCGTTGGGCGGCCCGCGCGACGTCGCGGTCGAGGCGCGGCGGCAGGACCATCTGCGGCGCGAGGCGGTCGAGCAGCTGATCGAGCGGGAGATCGCCAACCCCAAGCTGACCGGCGCGGCCATCGCCGAGCAGGTCGGCGTGTCGCGCGCGACGCTTTATCGCCTGTACCAGCGCAGCGACGGAATCGCGCGCCATGTCCGCCGTCGCCGGATCGACGCGGTGCGCCGCGCGCTGGAGGGGGCGGCAGAGCGCGATCTGGGCGAACTGGCCCAGGCGTACGGGCTGGGCGATGCGACCGCGCTGGTCCGCGCGTTCCAGGCCGATCAGGGCATCGACCCCGCCACCTACCGCGCCCGCGTCCGCCAGGGTCGCGGCGATCCGGTCGAGACCGGCACGCGCCGCTGGAACGGCTGGATGCAGGAACTGGATTAGGCGCCCGGCCGCATCCTGTGCGCCGCGATCAGTGCCGCGCCGCATCCGACCAGCCCGGTCAGGCCCAGCACCCCGCCCACCGCGTCGGCCAGCCCTGTCGGATGCGCGATCGCCTGGCTCGCCATGCCGACCGCCCAGGGGCCCATCGCGGTGCCGAGCAGCGTGACCAGCGTCAGGAAAATCGCGCTCCCCTCGACTCGCAGGGCGGCGGGCATCCGGTCCTGAAAGCCGATCATGCCGTTCGCCAGCGCGATCGACAGGCCGACGACCGCGACGACCAGCGCGGCCAGCGCCGGGACCAGTCCTGGCGCGCGGGTCAGCGGCCAGAGCGCCAGCGTCCCCACCGCCAGCCCGGCCAGCATCAGTGCCGGAATACTACCTCGCCCGCCCCTGCCCCGGCGATCGGCGAGCAGGCCGCCCAAGCCATGGCCGAACACGCCCGCCAGCATCATCGCGACGCCGACATACAGGCCCGCGCGCGGCGGGGTCAGGTGGTGGAGCCGGATCAGCAGGCTGGCCGACCAGCTGGTCAGCGACTGCGCCATCAACACCGCGCATAGGGTCGCGGCGATATGGGGGAGCAGCGAGGCCCGGTCGCCGATCATGTGGCGCAACGCGGCACCGATCCGCCGACGGTCGTCTCCCCCGCCCTCTGCTCCGGCCCCGGTTCCGACCGGGTTGCGCAGCCGGGTCAGGATCAACGCGACGGGCAGCCCGATCGCACCACCCGTGACGAACACCATCCGCCACGGTGCGACGGAAACCGACAAAGCGGCGAACACCGCCAGCAGCGCCCCGCCCCCGATCATCGCAAGCCCCCGACCCAGCGCGGCCCCGGCGGTGAACAGGCTGATCCCGCGCCCGCGATGCGTCGGCGTCATGGCCGCGACGATCAGGCCGAGCGCGGCGGGACCGATCGCCGCCTGCACCAGCCCCAGCACCATGCGCGCGGCGGCCACCGCCTCGCCCGATCCCGCCAGGCCGCAGGCGATCGTCGCCACGCTGGACCCCAGCATGGCCACCGCCAGCAACCGGGCGAGCGGCCAGCGGCGGGCGAGCAGGGTCATCGGCACGATGGCCAGCCCATTGAGCACAGCGAAGGCGGGGCCCTGCAACACGCCGATCATGCCGTCGCGCAAGGCCAGATCGGCCTTGATCGGTTCGATCAGGATCGACAGCAGGAACCGGTCGCCCACCGCCAGCATATGGACCAGCGCCATCAGGATCGCGACGCCGTAACCCGTCATGCGCGGTGATGGCGTCAAAGCGGCATCCTGTCCTTCCTTGCCTTAGCTACCCGCAGCGGTTCGGGACCGGTCCCACAGGCTGTTGCGATCGGCCATGGCATAGGGCGCGGCGGGCATATCGCAAAGCCCGATCCGGATCGGCAGGGCGGGCGACGGCACCTGCAACGCGGTCAGGTCCGTCCAGTCGCCCTCCAGCCAACGCGATCGATCGCAGGGCGCGACGATCATCGGCAGGGTCGACCAAGGCCCCTCACCTCCCGGACAGGCAAGCGTCGCAAAGCAATGCGCGCCGGCATTGCGACGCCACAGCCCCGCCACGGTGAAGATCGGCTGATCGTCGAGCGTGAACCACACCGACCGGTCTGCCCGTCCATCCCGCGAGAACAGCGTGCCGCGCGCCGCAGTCATCGGGATCAGGCAACGTTGCGCAGGAACCTCCGCCAGCCGTCGCCACCAGGGCAGCGACAGGCTGAAGATCTGGGTGGTCGGCCAGCACGTCTCACCCCCGTTGATATCCCAGCGCTGGGTGTCGAGACCCAGTCCCTGTGGCCCCTGGCGAAGGACGAAGGCGGGATGACCGGGAAGGAGGTCACGCAGATGCGGCCACGCGCCCCAGGATCCTTCGTGAAAAGTCCGGGCGATCCCGAACATCGCGCACAGCTCGTCCGCGCTGCAGTCCAGCATTGCATGGTCGGTGACGGGGGACGCCGTCCGATCCATGGGGCCGGGCATGGCGATCATGGCAGGCTGGCCCACAGCCACTTGCGAAAGGTCGGCGAGTAGCGACGCCGCACCGTCTGGCAGATCAGGATATGCCGACGATGGTCGTCCTGCAGCGTCACGACCCGGAAAAGGACGAACACCGTCTTCCACTGGCGCGTCCGGGCGAACGGACGGGGCGGCGGCATCTTGGGGAAGCGCAGGATCACTGTGATTTCTTTTATCTGGTCGAACAAGGCCGAGCGGGATGACGTAACGACAAGTGTCCCCGACCCGACCATGACAATCTAGTTCAGGCGCGCAGGGCTGACTATGACGGAATTGTCAGTGTCTTACGGTTGAGACAATCGGGTCCGGAACCGGATCGAATGACGGCTATATCGCCTCCGCCGCCAGCCCGCGCACATCGACCCGTGCCTTCAACCGGGCGCACAGCAGCGCGCTGCCGCTGATCTTGCGCTGGACGAACAGCGTCTCGACATGCGGCACGTGCCAGGTGTCGCGGTCGGCGATCATCGCGCGGGTTTCCTCGCGCACCACCGGCACGAAGGCGCGGTCGCCGAAGTCGAAGGGGCCTGCCTTCGCCATCGTGTCGTCGATCGCGGCGATGATCCGGTCGACCGCCGGGCGATGCGCGGCGACCGCCGCCTCGCCCAGGAACCCCGTCTCCACCGCGATCTCGCGGATGCGGTCGCGGTCGTGCGCCAGCCCCGCCTCGATCAACCGGCGATAGGAGGCGACCGTTTCGGCCGGTACGTCGCGCGTCGCGCCGAAGTCGAGCAGCACCAGACGCCCCTTCCCCTCGGCCGTATCCGCCTGCCAGCGGTAATTGGCGAAATTCGGATCGGTCTGCATCATGCCGAAGTCGAACAGCTCGGCGAGCACCAGCTCGATCAGCGCGGTCATCGCGCGGTCGCGGGTGTCCTGGGGCGCGTCCGTCAACGTCTCGATCGACTGGCCGGGGATGAAGTCCATCGCCAGCACCAGCGGCGTGGTCAGCGACAATTCGGGGCGCGGCACGACATAGCGCGGATCACCCGCCAGCCGGTCGGCATAGGCCTGCATCCGCGACGCCTCGCGCAGATAGTCCGCCTCCTCGGCCAGCTGGCGCTTGGCCTCCGCCAGCAGCGGCTTCAGGTCGATCGAGGGGGGCACCAGGTTCGACACGCGCAGCAGCGTCGCGACATTGTCGACGTCCGACCCGATGCTGTCGCGAACGCCCGGATATTGCACCTTGATCGCCAGCACCCGGCCGTCGGGCAAAGTCGCGCGGTGGACCTGCCCGATTGAGGCAGCGGCCATGGGTGCCGCCTCGAAATGGCGGAACTTGCGCCGCCAGTCAGGGCCCCATTCGGCCTTCAGCACCTTGTCGAGCTGTGCGGGCGGCATCCTGTACGCCTGGTCGCGCAGCCGCGCGAGGATGGTCTGCAACTCGGGCGGCAACAGGTCGCCCGCGTCCATCGAGATCATCTGTCCCAGCTTCATCGCTGCGCCGCGCAGATGCGACAATCGGTCGGCGACGCGCGCGGCGTTGCCGGGGGTCAGGATCAGGTCGCCGAGCTTGGGCCGTTCGCCATTGGCCAACCGTCTGGCACCCTCGGCCAGCATCCCGCCCGCGACCCCGCCAGCCAGTCGCCCGAACGCACCCGCCCGCGCGAAACGCCCGCTGGGGACGGCCCGGTGGGTAACGTCGGGTGGGATTATGTCGGGGGCGGGCTTGTCGGGATCATCGGCCATGTCCGGGCATAGCGGCGGGCGGACCGCTTGGTTCCGTGACGCGGGCGATCGCCCGGCCCACGACCCAGGCGGCCAGGATCATGACGAAGGGCATGGCGGGATAATGATAGCGCGTCTGGCCGGTAAAGCCGAAGGCCAGCGCGGTGCAGAAGAGGGGCACGACCGCCGCGACGAGCATCGCCGCGCCCGCACGCCTGCCCCACGCGGCGCGCGCGGCCAGCCCGGCACCGACCACCGCCAGTGCCACCACGACCATGTAGAAAAGCTGGTTCGCCGCTTGCGCCGCCTTCCACACCAGCCCCTGCCCCGGATGGCTGGCATCGAGGGCCCAGAAGCCATCGCTGTCCTTCAGCCAGAGCAGCGCGACCTTGCGGAACCCCAGCAGCCCCCAGCGGACCGGATGCCGCTCGATCCAATCCATCGCCATCGCCTTCAACCGGCGGTCGATCCCGACCTGGCGCTCGACCCGGTCGGCAAAGGGGATGCCGACCTGGGCCCAGAGCGGCGAGCGCTCGACCTGGAAATAACCGCCACCGGCCAGGTCGTTGGCCCCGGCCTGCAACGCGATACCGCCATTGGTCGACACCGGCACGGCCGCGCCCAGCACCGCCTGGTTGCGAAGCGTCCAGGGTGCGACCGCCATCGCCAGCCCGGCATAGACCAGCACCAACGTCACCAAGGTGCGCCGCCAGGCGACCTGCCCTGCAAGCCACAAGGCGCCGACCAGAAACGGCGGGAACAGCATCACCTGCGGCCGCATCAGCGTGGCCAGGCCCAGCACCAGCCCGCCCGCCAGCGCCCAACCGATACGCCCCCTCGCCTTCACGACCAGCGCGATCCCCGCCATCATGACCAGGGTCGCGGTCGGCTCGGCCGCGGTGTCGCCGGTGCCCGCGATATGCGCAGGGTAGAGCGCGTAGAGCAAGGCGGCCAACCGCGCGGCCCCCTCCACCGCCCCCAGCTTTCGCGCCAGCCACAGGATCAGTACGATGGTCAGGACTTGTGCGACCAGGTTGAACAGGATCGGCCCGAACAGCGTCGGCCCGAAGATCCCGGTCGCCAGCGCAATCAGCGCCGGATAGCCGACCGGCCAGAAGGCGGTGGGAAAGCCCCCCTCCTGATAGCCCATCCCGGCCGCGATCTCGCGTCCCCGCTCGAGATACCAGAGTGAATCCGTGCGCGGGCTGATCGGAAAGGCTAGGATCACCCCCAGTCGCAGGACGATGGCGAGCAGCAAGATCGTCGGGATCACGTGCCGCGCGGTCACGAAGCGCGCCCATGGCCCGGCAAGGACGCGGGAAAAGGATGACGGGCCGGACGACATGATGGGCTCCCCTGGGCTTCGCGCACCCCCGGGCCCGCACGCGGCCACGCTAGGCCGGATCGCCTCGGCGACGAAAGAGGCAAAAGCGCTGCGGTCGCAAGGTGCGAGCCGGTGTCATCGGCCTGTCACTGCCGTGCCGGATTTTGCGCGTTACTGTGCGACAATGGGGGCATGAGGCTATGTCCCGCAGGGGGTGTTCCATGTTCCATCTGATCGCCGCGCTGGCCCTGGGGATACAGGCGGCCCCTGTTCCAGCCCCCATCCCGGCGAACACCGCATCCTCCATCGACGATCGCATGACGCCGCAGCTTCAGGCCGCCGCACGGGCCGTGAAAGGCGGCCAGCCGCAGGTCGCGCTCGACACGCTCACGCCGGTGATCGCGGCCTATGAGGCGGACCATGCCACGGAGACGCGGCGCCTCTATTGCGGTATGTCGATCCAGGAGACGCTGCTCTACATGGGGATGGCGGCGAAGGACAAAGTCTCGGCCGTGGCCCTGACGCCCGGCTATTGCACCGCGCTGTATCTGAAGGGTTATGCGCTGGTCGATCTGGGCCGGGTGGCCGAGGCCAAGGCGATCTATCAGCGGCTGGTGACACTGGCGCCCATGTATGCGCAGTATCAGACCGAATATGGCCAGCTGATCCGGCTGGAAAAAGACTGGCCGCAGATGCTCGCGGTCTGCACCAAGGCCGCCGATGCCGCCAGGATCGCCGACCCGCAGATCAGGCCGTTCCAGGAGGGCGCGGCACTGCGCTGCCAGGGTTATGCGCTGATCGAGTTGCAACGGTGGGACGAGGCGGAGAAACGCTATCGTCAGGCGCTGGCGATCAACCCGAACGACGCCAAGGCGCAAAACGAGCTGCGCTATATCGCCGAACAGCGGGACAAGGTGAAGGGTACGGCCGGGACCGGCTGATCCGTCGTCGCCCGCAAGCCGCGATGTTTCCCTGGGGAAACATCGGGCCCGCCGCCACCCGGACCCGCACGGGTCACCCCTCCCGGTCGAACGCCAGCAGGATCGGGCATGGTCCCGCCCCGCCGCCCCCGCATTCGCGTGCCAGCCGGTCGAGCGAGGCGCGTGCCTTCTGAAGTGCGGCGATCTGCGTATCCAGTGCGGCGATCCGTGTCGTCGCCAGTTCGCGCACCCGCCCCCGGTCGTTGGTCGCGTCGAGCGCCAGCAGCTCGCCGATCTGCTCCAGCGTGAAGCCCGCCGCCTGGCCCGCGCGGATGAAGCGTAACCGCCGCACATCCTGCGCGCCATATCGCCGGATGCCACCTGCCCTGCCCTGCCCAACGGTGCGCTCGGGTATGCCCAGCAGCCCGCGCCGCTGGTAGTAGCGGATCGTCTCCACCCCCACCCCGCCCGCCTGCGCCAGTTCGGAAATGGTTCGTTCGGCCATGTCTTGACTCCGTACCATGGTACGGACCCCATATGGGCCGTGGACCCCAGCCGGAGAAGGACCATGACCGCCACCCGTACCGCCATTCTCTACCGCATGGTCATGCCCGGCCACACCTGCCCTTATGGCCTGAAGGCCAGGGACCTGCTGCGCCGCCAGGGTTACGCGGTCGAGGATCATTGGCTCCGCACCCGCGAGGAGGTCGACGCCTTCAAGGCCGAGCATGGGGTGAAAACCACGCCGCAGGTCTTCGTCGGGGGCGAGCGGGTCGGCGGCTATGACGATCTGCGCCGTTTCTTCGGCAAGCGGGTCACCGATCCCAAGGCGACGACCTATCGCCCGGTCGCCGCGCTCTTTGCGATGACCGCGCTGATGGCGCTGGCCGCATCCCAGGCGGTCTATGCCACGCCCTTCACGGCCCGCGCGGCCGAGTGGTTCATCGCGTTCAGCATGACGGTCCTCGCCCTCCTGAAGCTCCAGAATGTCGAGAGTTTCGCGACGATGTTCCTGAACTACGACCTGCTCGCCAAACGCTGGGTCCCCTATTCCTACATCTACCCCTTTGCCGAGGGGCTGGCCGGGGTGCTGATGATCGCCAGGGTCGCGACCTGGGCCTCGGTGCCGATCGCGCTGGTCATCGGCGGCATCGGCGCGGTGTCGGTGGTCAAGGCGGTCTATATAGACCGTCGCGACCTGAAATGCGCCTGTGTCGGGGGCGCCAGCAACGTACCGCTGGGCTTCCTGTCGCTGACTGAAAATCTGATGATGATCGGCATGGCGGTGTGGATGATGGTGTCCTGATGCCTCCCCGTCCCGGGGCGGAAGTGTTTCCCCGGGGAAACATGCCCCCATTCCTACTTCGCCTTGTCGAATTGAATGATATTTGCCATTAATCACCGCCAAATACTTCAGGGGGTGAGTGGGTGGTAGAAGATCATGCAATACCGAGCCAGATCGGTGATCTGGCGAGTGCGGGCGAGCGGATGATCGAGCGGTTGCGGCGCAAGGCGTTCCTGCCCGAGAGCCGCAAGGGCCTGCATGTCCGCTTCGGTATCGCCGAGGCCGCACAGTTGCTGGGCTGTTCGACCAACCGCATTCGCATGGCCGAGGAGGATGGCCGCCTTCCCCCTGCCCCGGTCGCCGAGAATGGCCGTCGGCTGGGCTATAGCGTCGAGCAGATGCTGGTGATGCGCGACGTGCTGGGTGCTTCGCCCGCACGAGGGGCGCAGGACGTGCCCGCGATCATCGCGGTCCAGAACTTCAAGGGCGGCGTGGGCAAGTCGACCGTGACCACCCATCTGGCGCATTATTTCGCGGTGCAAGGCTACCGCGTGCTGGTCGTCGATTGCGATAGCCAGGCGACGACGACAACGCTGTTCGGCTTCAACCCGCATTTCAACATCACGCGTGAGGAAACGCTCTACCCCTATCTGTCGATCGACCCGACGCAGAGCGACCTGGCCTATGCGGTCAAGCCCACCCCCTGGCCCAATGTCGACCTGATCCCGTCCAACCTGGAGCTGTTCGACGTCGAATATGAGCTGGCCGCGGCGGGCAGCGACGGCGGATCGGTGCTCGCCGCGCGCTTCCGCAAGCTGAAGGCGGGGCTGGCCGATCTGGCGGGGAATTACGACGTGGTGCTGCTCGACCCGCCGCCTGCGCTCGGCACGATCAGCCTGGCGGTGATGCAGGCGGCCAATGCGCTGCTGGTGCCGCTAGCCGCGACGACGCCCGATTTCTGCTCGACCGTCCAGTTCCTGTCGATGATGGACCAGGTACTCCACCAGCTGACGGGTGCGGGTATCGCGGTCGATTACCGCTTTGTCCGGCTGATCTGTTCCAAGTTCGACGGCAACGACCCCAGCCATGCGATGGTCCGCGCGATCATGGAGCAGAGCTTTGGCCCGGCGCTGTTGCCGGTCCCCATCCTGGAGTCCGCCGAGATCAGCCATGCCGCGATGCGGATGATGACCGTCTACGAACTCGACAAGCCGATCGGCACGCCCAAGACGCATAAGCGCAGCCGCGCCAATCTGGACGAGGCGATGCGCCAGGTCGAGCAGCTGGTCCGCCAAGGCTGGGGCCGGGTCGAGCCGCTGAGCGAGGAGGCGGTGATCCATGCGGCGGTATAAATTCATGCTGTCCTACAGCCTCATGTTTCATCAATGTTCTGCCGGGGATACGATCCATGGCGCGTAAGCAATCCGATTATCTGGCCGATCTGCTGGCGGAGGAAGGCGAGGGGGCGATCCCGGCGAACGACCGGCCCGCGCCCGAGACGCGCAGCCGCGGCACCACGCTGCTCGGCCGCGAGTCCGCGCTCGCCCGTGTCGCCAGCGGCGAGGTGCGCCAGGTCACGCAGCTGCTGCTCGATCCGGCACGGGTGAAGATCTGGCCGGGCAATGCGCGCCATTACGATTTGCTGAGCGAAGACCAGTGTCGCGAGCTGATCGACTCGATCATCGCCGAAGGGGGCCAGAAGGTCCCCGCCGTGGTCCGCCGGATCGAGGGCGACCCCGATCATGATTTCGAGGTGATCGCGGGCACGCGGCGTCACTGGTCGATCAGCTGGCTGCGCGCGAACAGCTATCCCGACATGGCCTTTGTGGCGCAGGTCGCACAGCTGGACGACGAAGCCGCATTCCGCCTGGCCGACCTGGAGAACCGCGCGCGCGCCGATGTGTCCGACCTGGAGCGGGCGCGCAATTACCTGTCCGCGCTGCGCACCCATTACGGCAACCACCAGACGCGCATGGCCGAGCGGTTGAAGTTGTCCAAGGGCTGGTTGTCCAAGATGCTGAAGGTCGGCGCGCTGCCTGACGCGGTCATTGCCGCCTTCGCCTCACCGCATGAGGTGCAGCTCAAGTCCGGTTACGCGCTGGCCCAGGCGATGCAGGACGAGGCCGAAGCGTACGCGATCACCGGCATGGCCAAGGCGATCGCGCGTGAACAGGCCGAGCGGCGCGAGCATGGCAAACCCGCAATTCCGGCCGCCAATGTCGTGCGCCGATTGCTGGGCGCGCGCAAGATGATGATGGGCGAGGCCGGCGGGGCGGCGCCGTATCGCTATGCGAACGGCCATGGCCGCGACGTGCTGTCGATCCAGGCGATCAACCGCCACGGGGTGACGGTGCGGCTGCACGCCGATGCCACGGATACCGAGGGTTATGTCGACGCGCTGCGTCACATGCTGGCGCATCTAGAGGCGACGGGGCAGGGCCTGAAACGCTGAATGTTTCCCCGGGGAAACACCGGTTTCTAGCCGCCCCGGCGCGGGGAGGGGGATCGTGCGCAGCATGATGGATGGGGCTCTTCGCGGAGGCCATCCCTTGTTGCAGCTCCCCTCCGTCAGCGCCTGCGCAACACCACCTCCCCGTACCGGGTAGGAATGGATTTGCCTGGAATGTTTCCCCGGGGAAACATCGACGCATTGCCCCGCTTCTCCTGTCATTCATGAGTTTTCTGAATCACCGCGACTTTGCGCTTCCGTTCCCCTCGCCATCGATTCAGGATGGCGTCATGCCGATCGCGCGCGAACATCGCTGGCTCTATCCGATCGACTGGCGCGAATTGTCGGCGCTGATCAGGTTCGGTCGCGCCAAGGGGCGGTGCGAGCATTGCGACCGGCCGCACGGCCGGGTCGTCGTGCATTTGGGCGACGGGCGCTGGTGGGATGACAAGCGCTCGGGCTGGCGCGATGCGAAGGGGCGCAAGGTGAGGGGGCTGGTCAGTCCAGCCGCCATGCTGGATCGGCAGCCGGGCCTGGCCGGGATCGCGCCGCCCTTACCCTATCGCGTAACGCGCGTGACGCTGGCCAGTGCGCATCTCAACCATGATCCCGGCGACAACCGGCCGCGCAACCTGGCGGCGCTGTGCCAGGCCTGCCACATGCGTCACGATGCGCGCGAGCATCGCCGTCGACGGCTGCGCAATCATTTCCGGGCCAGCGCCATCGGCGACCTCTTCGCCTGATCGCGCGGGCGGTCGAGGCTGTCGGGACACGCCACGCCCTATGCGATGCCCCGGTTTCACCTCGCCCAGAAAGGGTTGTGTCACCGTCGACGAATTCATACTCGAAAGCACGAACTCAGACGTGGTTTGGCCGCTATTCCCATCGGCATGGCCGGGTCCCCTCCCCAAAGTTCGTGCTTTCGAGTATGAAATCCAACATGACGCGAACCACCATGCCCGCCCGTAAAAAAGACGCCATTCCCGCCCGCTCGGGTGGTCGGCCGCAAGGCGATCTGTTCTATCTCGACAGCCCGCTCACCAGCGAGATCCGCGGCGAGCGATCGCTGATGGCCTTTCCCTTTTTCGCGCTCAGCAAGACCGCCTGGATGAAGCCGCTGACCTATTCGCACGCCAATGTCGCGATCGAGGTGCGTCCCTCGGCCAAGGGGGTGGCGACCATTTATGACAAGGAGATTGTCCTCTATATCGCCAGCCTGATGGCCGGAAAGATCGAGCGCGGCGAGGAGGTGGGGCAGGACTTCATCTTCACCGCGCACGACCTGTTCTCGGTCACCGGCTCGAACCATTCGGCGCGCTCGTACCAGCGTTTGTCCGAGGCGCTGGAGCGACTGCAGGGCACCCAGATCAAGACCAATATCGAGGCGGGCGGCGAGGGCGAGGAAGGCTTCTTCTCGTGGCTGTCCGAGGCAAGGCTCCATTATTCCAAGACAAAAACCGGCGAGCGCCGTCTGAAGGCGGTGAAGGTGCGGCTATGCGACTGGCTCCACCGCGCGATCCTGCGCGACAAGCAGGTGCTGGCCTATGCCGCGGCCTATTTTCAGCTGGGGCCGGTCGAGCGGCGCATCTACGAGGTGGCCTGCGCCACCGCCGAGGACGGGCGGCTGGAGATCGACTTGGCCACCTTCCGGCTGCAGGTCGGCTATCAGAACCCGCTGGCCAATTTCCGAGCCGCGATGAAGGCGATCGCGCAGGCCGATGCCATCCCCGACTTCCAGGTCGCGATCATTGAGGATGCCGAGGCCGGACCGACCGAGGGCCGGGGGAGGGGGCGCCGCGCGCCGTCCGCGCGGGTGATCGTCACGGCCCGTCCCAGGACGCTGGAGGACCTTGCGGAGGATGATGCGAATCACGCCGATCCGTGATTCGCGGACGAGCAATCAATTCATACCCGATAGCACGAAGTCTTCGCTGAATTCATACTCGATAGCACGAATGATGTTGTCGATTTCGACCATTATCTTGCAGTTTTTTTGATTTCCTACTCGAAAGCACGAATCGTGACTGCTTTCTTTGTTGGAAATTACCTGCAAGGTTGCCCCCTATCGCGGGTCGCAGATCTGCGAAGGCAGCATATGGGAGCGGTCGTGACCACATAAAGGAAAGCCCGGCACGAAGGCCGGGCATCCCAGGTATTACAGGAGCGACGTCGCCAAACGTCGATCCGGGGTTTCACTCACCCTCTCCTGATACGCCTGTCGCCCCTGCGGTTCAAGGATGCGCGCTTCGCGCCACACCCTTTCTTTGTCTTTTTTGGTCCGGCCCCGGATATAAGGGGAAGGAAAATGACGGCGTTCACCTTTGGTGAAGCGACGACGCGCGTGCTTGCGCAAGTGGCGAGCGGGCAGGGGGTACGACGCTCCCGCCCGTCGGTTCGGCGTGACAGTATCGAGGCGGGAACCTTCGAGGAGACGTTCTTCGCCAAGCCCGCCAAGGGCGAGTGCGACCGGCTGATCCGCATGGCGCGCATCGCACTCGACACCGGCCGCCGGGTGAAGCGCGAGGCGCGCGGGCAGGGCAGGGCGCTGACCGGTCCCGAACATCTGCTGGCCAGCCTGACGGCCGGTGCCGTGCGCGTTTATGAGGAGCTGTGCACGCTGGCCCGGCTGAACGGCGGCAAAGTATATCCCAGCTATGACCGGCTGGCCAGGGTAACCGCGCTCGGCCGCGCTACCGTCGCCCGCGCGCTGACCATCCTGGAAAAGGCCGGTTTCTTGGTCCGCCAGCGCCGCTTCCGCCGGATCGAGGGCGAAGGGCCGGGCCCGCGCTTCGAACAGACCTCCAACGTCTATCGCCCGGTCGCGCCAAAGCGGCTGCTGGCGCTCCTCCCCTGCTGGCTGCGCCCCGCCCCGGTCCCGGAGGATATGCTACAGCATGTCGCCGACCAGGCCGAAGAACAGGAACAGCTGAGGGGCCAGCTATCCTGTCGCGAGTTGGCGCAACTGACGGTTGGCGGAACGCTTGGTCGTGTCCTAGCCCGACTAGGTGCGACCCTCGACGGTGTGTTGCAACAGCGAGAGTCTCATTCCCATCCTGAATCCCCCCTGTATTCATATAAAAGAGGAGGTAATGCCCCAGTCTTAACGACTGACACGCTTCTATGACATTCGTCGCAGAGCAGAAAACAACACGGCCCCGATACACCCTGCGGCCAATTTAGGAGACACCGATTACACCGTCGCCATGCTCTCTAAGAGAAGCAAACGGATCCGTCAGCCAACCCTCGCGAACCATAATCTTAGAACATCCAATACCCGGCCTTGGATCACGACGTCAGCCGACGACAGAAGGACAAACGGAGGCGGTGGCCAGCTCCACGCCCATGATCGGAAACGCCGCCCGCATCGGTATGATAGCGCTCGATCGCGAGCTCCACGCCGTCATGGAGCAGGCCGTCGAGGACATGTGCCGTCTCGCTCGCACCAGCGGAGATGACTCTGGAATGGAACGGCGCGTAACGGTCAGAGATGTGCCTGTAGAAGGAAACGGCGGGATCGCTGCCCTTGTGCGGGTTGATTGCACCGGTAGCGCTATTACGTGTTCGCGCGCGAACCCGAACGCCGCAAGGTCGGCCTCAATTGCCGAATGACCGTCGCCGGCGTCACCTATGAGGTTACGCCCGAAATAGCCGGCGAAACGATCGTCGTCTGGTGGGGGCTATTTGACCAGGAACTATGGGTCGAACATGGCGAAGAGTGATACGGCCCGTTCGATCCGATCGGAGGGCCGGTGCCGCTGCATCGCTATCGCAAGCATCGCAAGAGCCGACGCCAGTTTCGCGCGGATTTCGTCGATGCGCTGGCGACGAAGATCGGGATTCCCCGCTCGGTCCTGACGAGTGAGGACAACATCGTGGTGATCGTCGCAAGCCTGCCGATGGGATCACACCTGTGCCGGCCCGGCCCTTTGCCGATCCAGATCCGTTCGCCGAACTCACCTTCGCCACGCCGCTCAAGGCACGCTTTGCCATATCCGAGGAACTGCGCCTGCCGCTGGGCGGCCTTTGCGAAGAGGACCGCGACTTCATCGACGCGCTGCTCGGGCGCAAGCTGTCCAGGCCCGAGGTAATGAATGAAATCCGCAGGCGATTCCCACCCGGTCATAGACGCTGATGCAGACCAAAGTGATGCGCTATTACGGCTTGGTACCGCCCCCGGTCGATCTCGGCTTCTTCGAAACCGAGCATCATGCCCAGCTCACCCATGATCTGAAGACCGCCATCACGGGCGGACGCCTGATCGCACTCACCGCCACCATCGGCTCGGGCAAAACCGTGCTAACGCGCCGGTTGAGGGAGGAACTGGAACGCGGGGGTCGCGTAAGCGTGTCGCGGGCACTCAGACTAGAGGAGGCCAAGATATCGGTGCCGCTGCTGATCGCTGCGCTGTTCTACGACCTGTCGTCGGAAAAGACCGTTTCGATACCCAGTCAGTCGAAACGACGCGAACGCAATTTGCAAGAGCTGTTCCGCAAGGCCAAGCGGCCGGTCGCTCTGTTTGTGGACGACACGCACGATCTCCACCCCAAGACACTGCCTGCGCTCAAGCGCCTCGTCGAGCTTGTCACTGAGGGCGGCGGTCAACTGGCCGTGATCCTCGTCGGCCATCCCAAACTGTGCAACGACCTGAAACGCCCGTTGATGGAGGAAATCGGCGACCGGACGACCGTGTTCGAGTTCGGCGGCCTGCGCGATCGACAGCCCGACTATATCGACTGGGCGCTGCGCACCGCGCTGTCGGCGGGGATCGAACCGGACGCGGTACTGACCAAGGATGCGCCGATCCTGCTCGAGACCCCACTCCAGATCGGCCACCATCTCGTCCGCGCGTTCGAAGCCAGCGTGAAACCGATTGATGCCGCAACCGTCGAGGGTGTGCTGTCACATCAGATCGACGACCTCGAACCTCAGCTCACCCGCCACGGCTACGATACGAAGAGCCTGGCGGACCAGTTTGACGCCAGGCCGGCGGAAATCCGGCAACTGTTCCGGGGTGGCCTTGATCCGGCTCGTGCACGCGAGCTGACCGACGATATGCGCGCGGCAGGACTACCGCTTTGACCGCCGAGTCCGCGATCTCGCGCCACTCGGTGAATATCTCGCGTCCGTCGCACCGAACATGATTCTCGTCTCACCGAACGTGCGACTGCCGATCGCCAGCGTCTCACATAATCCGAGCGGGAACGACCCCTCTATCGCAGTTCCAGGCGATCATCATTGCGAGCCGCTAAACCTATGATGCCATTGAGGGTGAGGGTTTGGTAAGACCCGGTAGAGCGATCTCATCCTAAGATCCAAGTAGGTGAGCTGCTGCCGGTTTCGTGGACACGAGGTTAAGCTACCTGCGCCTGCCTCTCGAAGTCCATGGGGCTGAGGTAGCTCAACGTCGAGTGGCGGCGCGTCGGATTGTAGAAGCGCTCGATATAGTCGACCACATCTGCCTTTGCTTGATTGCGCGTGCGGTAGGTTTTACGTCCGACCCGCTCGGTCTTCAGCGAGGAGAAGAAGCTCTCCATCGCCGCGTTGTCCCAGACGTTGCCGGACCGGCTCATCGAGCAGGTCACGCCGTTGTCGGCGATGACAAATCGCAGACCGTCGTCCTTCGGCAAACCACGACGCCGGGGTCGAGCCTTCAGGCCGTGAACACGCATCAGCCGCTCGACGCGATGCAAACCAGATGAGAGGTCTTCGGCCAGAAGGTCGTGCCAGACGCGGCGTGCACCGTACGTCCGATAGCTGGAGATGAAGCTGGCGCCGAATTCCTCGTCGCTCCGAGCACGCGCACTGGGCGCCCGAACCAGCCAGGTGTGAAAGCCGGTTGCCAAGAAACACCGAGCGCTTCGCAGATCCACGACACCGGCCAGATCCCTCGGTGCTTCGCGATGAACTCGAACCTCATATCGAGTCCCTGGCGAAGTAGGCCGCCGTTTTTTTTAGGATGTCGCGCTCCGCCTTCATCCTGGCTAGCTCGCGGCGCAGCCACTCAATCTCCTGCTGCTCTGGCTTCATCACGCCGTGCCTAGGGAACGCGGACCCCGGGTCCACCGCCTGCTCCCGCACCCACTTGCGCAGAACATTCTCGTGCAGGTCCAGATCGCGTGCGACCTATGGTACAGATAACCCCGCGTTCCCGAACCAGCTTCACCGCCTCGAGCTTGAACTCACGGCTGAACTTACGTCGTCGCATCTCCTTCCTCCGGTCTCAAAAACACCCTATCTCGGTGTCCACGAAACCGGCAGCAGCCTAGGGCAGCGTTCCTTGGGTTGCCGCACGCTCCACCTCGTTCATTCGCTGGCGAAGCCTGTCCCGGTGTACGGTAATCCAATCGGGCGCACTGCCGCTCACCGTCAGACCGAGATGTCCTTCCGTGCGCATGGTCCCGAAGGCCGCCGGCCTTCGAGCCGGGTCAGATGCTGGGCGGTCATGATCGTGGCTTCGCGCGCGATTACCGCATAGCGACTGGCATGGATACGCCGCGCCCGTTCCGCCTCGATACCCGGGCCACGGACATGAGCGAGCCGTTCGAGGATCGCCTTGAGGTTGCCGGCACCCGGCGCTTCCGACCAGTCGCGTATCCACGCCAGGGACGAACGGCTGGATGTTCCCCCGATCCGTAGCAACGCATCGAGCTGCTCCACTTGATCCGGTATAAGGTCGCGGCCGAGCCGGGCGAACGCCTGCTGTCTCGCTTCCGCACGAGCGACCAGCGCGATCCGTTCCAAGATGGCCGGCACCGGCAGCACGACACCCGCCCCGCGCAGCCGCTCGACCATGGCATCGCAGCGATCGGTAGAGGTCGCCACCTCGCTGGCAATCGCGAAGACCATTCCGCGATCGGCGCGCTCGAAGGCACGCAATCCAAGCCGGCATTCGATCGCGGTGCGATGCTCGCGCAGCGTCGTGTCGCGCGCGGCCTAGTCGGCGAAAGCGTCGGGCGAGCAGCCGATCTGCGCGGCCAGCACCGTGAGCATCGCGGCAGGTGGCACCTCACCGGATTTGATCGCCCGACCGGGATGGCGGAGATAACCGATCTGCATCGCATAGCCGATCTGGTTGGCGGGTCGAATAGCCCGACGCGCTGCGCCGGCGGCAGGATGTGTGCGACCATCTTGACACTGTTCTTCCCTGTCGTCACACAATCATACTGTGATGACGTTGACGCGACATAGTCAAAGTGACAGGTTAAGTGACATAATGGTGCCGCTATGCGGTGCTGCCTTCATCTGTCACGTAGACGCTCGTTAAAGTGACGGCGCTAATCGGCTATGCGCGGGTGTCCAAGGCTGACGGCAGCCAGGTCATCGACCTCCAGCGCGACGCGCTGGCGAAGGCCGGCGTCGATCTGGACCATCACCTTTATACCGATGCGGCATCGGGAAAGCGCGACGATCGACCGGGACTGGATGCGTGCATCAAGGCGCTACGCCACGGCGATACGCTGGTGGTATGGAAGCTGGACCGGTTAGGACGCGACCTGCGCCACCTCGTCAATCTGGTCGGCGACCTGACCAAGCGCGGCATCGGGCTGAAGGTGCTCGCCGGTGAGGGTGCGTCGATCGACACCACCACTGCGAACGGCCGGCTCGTCTTTGCGATCTTCGCAGGCCTCGCCGAGTTCGAGCGCGAGCTGATCGTCGAGCGCACCAAGGCCGGGCTAGCCGCAGCGCGTGCCCGCGGGCGGAACGGCGGTCGTCCGTTCAAGATGACACCCGCCAAGCTGCGCCTCGCCCAGGCGGCGATGGGCAAACCCGAAACCAAGGTCGCCGAGCTATGTGCCGAACTCGGCATCACCCGCCAGACGCTCTACCGACACGTTACGCCAAAGGGCGAGATCAGGCCTGATGGTGAGAAGCTGCTGGCAAGGAAGCGATGATCCGCCGTCATCGACGTCGGGCGCGGCCGTTCGACATGATCCAGTCCGGCGAAAGCTTGAGTGTCCATCCAACTCCGACATAGTCTTTGCCGTGGGCACTGCTGGGACCGGCGATCGACGCCGACTTCCAGTCCTGCGCGATCAGCACGCCCTGCTCCACCGTCAGTGTGCCCCACGCGTCGCGGATGGTGGCTGTCGGATAGACGGTGCCTGATGGCGGCAGCGCGAAGACGTTCTGCGGATTGAACTCGATCTGCATATCAATCAGTGGCAGCCGCAGGACGGGACCGTCGATCAGCGCAGCCCGCCAGTGCGCGGCCTGGCGGGCATGGGCCTGTGCCTTCACCGCTTCTTCCGACCGGATGCCGGTAAAGTCGTAACGATCGCGGACCGCCTCCACCGCGGGCAAGGCACCATCGCCAATGGCATGATGCAGCAAGGCCCCCAGATCGCTGTCCGGTCGCAAGTCGTTCCGCCACCCTGGAGACAGCCAGTCGAGCAATAATCCATAGGCGGGACCGGACGCATAGGCGAAACTGCGCATATATCCGTCGCGCCGATCGTAATCGGCCAAGGTGCCGATTGTCGAAGTCACTGCATCCTTACCGGCGCCGAGACGCTTGCCGGTGTATTCGGCAATCCCTTCGTTGATCTCCAGCGCGTTCTCCCGCCCGGCCGCCTCAGTCGCCAGATTGCGCCGGTGCGCGCGAAACGCCAGCGCATCACGTATCGCCGTGCATTGCTGCTCGCCTTGCGTTCGCAGCGCGTGGGCCAGTGCCCGCCATTCGAGGCGCAAGAGCAGGCGCCCGTCAAGCGTGTCGAGATGATCCGGCAAAGCCGCCACGGGCGGGGGAAGGCGATCGGGCTGGATGCGGTGGAATGCCTCGTGCATCAGCAAGGTTTCGCGTCTGTCGCGATCGGATGGCAATGGTAGCATCACCATCGTCCAACGGGTGCCTGCCCAGTCGATCGCGGTGTTCGCCATGCCAATGTCCTGAGGCAGCGTTCCGATGAACAGCGCGCCGGAGGGCCGGAGATCATGGCCGGTCGTATTCCTGTCAGCGTAGACGGTTCGTGTCTCGGGATCGACCAACATGATCGGCCCGCAAAGGCTCCTGCCCCACAATCGCCCGCCATCGCGACGGCACAGGATGCGATATTTCGTGATGGCTTCGCTGGCGGCCTTGGCTTGCTGAGCGGAGAGAGGCTGCGCCGGCGCGGAGGTGGAAAGGACGCATTCCGCCATCATGCCGATCGTAAGCCACAGACGGCGATGATGCTTGACGGGCATTGCGTGCGATCCCTGCCTTAACTGCGAGGAGGGCTTTCTGGCCGACGAACGTATCGCCTTCATGGCCTCTTTGTATCACGGACAGCGATCATGACATGAACGCGATACGTTCCGTCGATAGGGGAAGGCATGACGAACAGCGTGGCGCGGATCATCGTAGTGGAAGACGACGACAGCGTGCGCGACGCGATCGTCGGCTATCTGTCGCGGCATGATTTCGACGTCATGGGCGTACCTGATGCGCGGGGCTTCGACGCACTGGCGCACGGCACCCGTGCCGACCTGATCGTTCTCGACGTGATGCTGCCGGGAGAGGACGGACTGTCGCTTTGCCGTAGATTGCGTGATGCTCCTCCTCCCATCCTCATGCTCAGCGCGTTGGGGGATACGACGGACCGTATCGTCGGGCTGGAGATCGGTGCAGCGGATTATCTGGCCAAACCCTTCGATCCGCGTGAGTTGCTCGCCCGCATCCGAGCAATCCTCCGGCGTGAAGCTGCGCCGGTCACGCAACCCCCTCAATCCTATCACTTCGACGGATGGCTGTTCGAGCCGGATAGCGCACGCCTGACAGCACCGGACGGCGCGCTCGTGTCACTAACCGCGGGCGAACTGCGGATGCTGCGCGCGTTCGTCCGTCACCCGGCACAGATTCTCGGTCGCGATCGGCTACTCGATCTGACCCATGGCGCGGATGACGGTCCCTTTGACCGGGCGATCGATCTGGCTGTCAGCCGGTTGCGACGGCGATTGTCCGACGCGGGCGGGACAAGCCTGATCGAAACCGTGCGGGGGCTCGGCTATCGGTTTCGGGCCGCAGTTACCCGTCGATGAGGTGGTCGCCCTCCATTCTGGTCCAAGTGGCGACGCTGGCGCTGACCACGCTGGTGCTTGCGTTCGCCCTGAGCCTGAGCATCGTGTTGCTGACGCCCACCCCTGCGCCGGTGCGGATGACGGTTCGCGATGCGGCAAGGATATTGGGAGGCGAGCGGAACGGCGCCTTTGGTCTGACGATCCGGTCAGCGCCGCCCGCATTGCCCCGAGTGGCGGAGGTCGAGGCTTCGCTGGCGCGGATGTTGCGCGTCGGTCCCGATCGGGTTCGCGCGCGCTGGCTCGACAGTGATGGTGCCGGCAAGGGCAAAGCGACAGGACAAAGCGTCATTTTGGTTGGTGACCGGACGTTGCTTGTCGACAGCGGTATCGGCGGGTTTCGGATGCGATTCGGCGATGATGTGCGGATCGGCCCCGACGTGGAAATGCCAGCGTTCGAAGCAGCCGTTCGGCAATACGATGGCCGTTGGCGCACCGTCACGCCAACCGACCGGCAACTCGCGACGTGGCGACTGCGACTGCTTGTGGCGTTCGGCTTGGCCCTCATGCTTTCCGCAGTCCCGGTGTGGATCGCAGCACGTCGGCTGTCGACACCCGTGCGCAATCTCGCGGAATGTGCGGCGCGAAGCGACTTGGCCAGCGAACCACCGTTTCAAGATAGCGGCCCGGCCGAGATCAGAGCGGTCGCCGCAGCGATGAACGCCATGCACCAGCGCCTTGCCGATCAGGCGGAGGAGCGCTTCCAGGCGTTCGTCGCCATAGCGCATGACCTTCGCACGCCCCTGACCGGGCTGCGCATCCGTGCGGAACTGGTCCCGCCGGGCGAACGCGAACGTATGATCCATGATCTCGACCGGATGGCGGTGATGATTGGCGAGGTGCTTGATTTTGCGCAGATCGATCGGCATCGGTTATGTCCGCAAGACACCGATCTTGTCGCCTTTCTCACCGCAATCCGGAATGATCGGCGCTCGCTGGACCAGGATGTCGATCTGGCCGGCCAGATCGATGATGGCTGGGCCATGGTCGACAGACACCTCCTACACCGCGCTCTAGATAATCTCATCGACAATGCCGTACGCTATGCGGGGAATGCCATCCTGTCGATCGAGCATCGCGACACGCAGGTGTGCATCCATGTCGATGATTCCGGGCCCGGCATCCCTCTGAACGACGTCGGTGGCATCATCGCACCGTTCAGAAGGCTGGAACCATCGCGAAGCCGCGCGACGGGTGGGGTAGGCCTCGGGCTGGCGATCGCGGATCGTATCGCCGTTGCGCATGGCGGCAGACTGATATTGGAGAATCGACAACCTCACGGCCTCCGCGCAACGCTCAGTCTCCCGTCACGCCCTTTCGCTTAGCGTACGCTCGTGCAGACATTCTGCGATGACCCCTAGAGGCTTTCGACGATCCACTTCGGATAGGAAGCTTGAGGTCCGTAGCAATCACAACATGGCCGATATTGCCTACGGCGTTCACCAGTCCATGAGACCTGGGGCGGGGGATCCAGACTGCCGTGGCGGATATGCTATAGCGGCGACAGAATAAAGGGCAGATCGATTACACCAGCCGCAGTGCGGCGATATGCGATTCAACGCGATTATCTCCGAAGCGGGAGCAACTCTGCACCATCGTCGCATACGTGGAGATGGCAAGATGTGTGTTGTAGCCATACACGCTCACGCGCGTACGCCTACAACATGGTCCTTACTCGCCTGCGGCTCGACGTTATTTTGCTCTGCGAGGCGGACGAACGCTGCCGCGTTTGACAGTTGACGTCCCCCCTGTTTTTTCATCCATCTTGAGTGAGAGTTTTCCAGCCCTTTGAAGCCTGCGGTCAAGAAGCTGGGACATGAAAAAGTCGAGGTACACGGAAGAGCAGATTGCGTTTGCGCTGAAGCAAGCGGAGATGGGCACGGCCGGTGGCCGAGGTCATCCGCCGCATGGGCGTGTCGGAGCAGACGTTCTACCGCTGGAAGAAGGTGTATGGCGGGCTGGGCGTCGGTGAGCTGCGGCGGGTCAAGCAGCTCGAGGACGAGGATCGCAAGCTCAAGCAGCTCGTCGCGGATCTGAGCCTGGACAAGCATATCCTGCAGGACGTGCCCGCAAAAAGCTCTGACGCCTGGGCGACGGCGCGAGATCGTCGCGCACGTCCAGGCGTCCCACGGCGTCAGTGAGCGGCGCAGTTGCCTCGCGCTGGGTGTCGACCGCTCATCGGTGCGATACGTGTCGCACAAGCCGGACCAGGCGCCGCTGCGGCTGCGCATCCATGATCT
>NZ_JAXOJH010000015.1:0-95458 GCF_036663655.1 Sphingomonas flavida | reverse complement strand
GCCAGCCTCGTGCTCACGCAGCACGCCTATGATCTGATCCTCGGTAAAACGGCCTCGCCGCATCGCTCGTCTCCATCTGACGAGCTAACTTACCAATGGCATGATTTCCGGGGAGCACGTCATGTGCCATAATCCGCCGCGTTCGTCAACCTCTGCCTCTTGTAGAAAGGCTTTCTACAAGGCCTCTGAAAACCCTCTGAGACCTTCTGAGTGGCTCTTAACCGTCACCTAAAAATTTTTGCATTTGTCGCACGTTTCCTTGCCCTAGACGGTCGCGTTCACCGTCCATCACATAGACAACGACGCGCACCGCGCTCATCTTCGGCTTTGCGACGAGTGGAGTGACAGAGGGGTCTAATAATGGACAGCACTGTATTGGCGGCGATCATCGGGACAGGCGGCGTTATTGTCACCGTTGCAGGCACACTGGCGGGAACCGTGATCGGCAGCCGCCTGAACCAAGCCAGCGCCTTGAAGACCGCCCGCGACATGCTCGAAATAGAGCGGCACAAATACACGCAGGATCGCCTCTGGGACGTACGCAAAGAGGCCTACACGTCCATCATCGCAGGGCTTCGAGCCACAGCGAAGGCCGCGAACGTCGTGAATGACGGCTTCCATGATGGCTACATGGACCCGGAAGAGTATTATCAATCGGACGCCTTTGGCCACGCGAGCCGCGACCTTTGGGATAAATGGCGGTCCACCAAAGAGGAATACGAGCGGGCGCGCCTTCTCCTGAGCGATGCATTCGTGGAGGGGTTCGAGCAGATAGAAGCGCGGTTGGAGGCCGTGGATGAAGACGACATCCCTCCCCTGATTTACGCCACGACACGAGAGATTTTTGATGAAGCTGTCACCCCCATGCTCGAAATCGCGAAGGTCGAAATTGCGCCGCAGCTTCCCGATGTCTTATAGAAAAATCTACCTATATTATTGAATGCATTCGCAGTGACCTCACGAAATTAGATCGTCTAAATCACCATTTTCTATAATATAATTTAAATGGGGACAGAATGTTATGTCTGAAATAACTGACCATATACTATCTGTTGCAAAATCTTCCGGATTTGACACGGAACTTAAGGTCGCGGCCATATTGAGATCCGAGCGATGGTCAGTCAGCCAAAGTGTTTACTACATCGACAAAGATGAGGACAAAGGTCGCGAATTAGACGCGCTTGCCTACTTTGGCTCTCGGTACACCAAAGACGGAGAAGAGGTTACATGTAATATACATCTATGCATTGAGGTAAAAAAGTCAGTGCATCCCTTTATATTCTTCTCAAATTCTCCACGTGAGTATGAAGGGGGAACTGGATACAGCATGCTGAAATGGATGCAGGGCATCGATAACAGCATATTACCATATAGGAATTTCGTAGCCAAACAACCACTAATACGACCTGAAAGAATTTGCAGATCATACACGGTTTCTAAGGGTAGCGGCGAAAGCCAGATTCGGAGTGGCATAATATCCGCCTTCAAGGCGGCGGTACACTGGTCGGAGACAACGGAAGAGCCATACAATGACACGTCAAAGGATTTGAGCCTTTTTATTCCTATCTTGGTTGTCGACGCACCACTTTACGAATGCTATTTTCCCGATGATTCTTCAGAGCTTGTCGCTAAAAAAGCTTCACATTTGGTTTACCTGCAACACTATCATTCAAAGAAATATAGAGAGATAACTACACGAGTTAATGTGGTATCTTTAGATTATTTACCTTCACTTTTAAAAGGCTATAAAGCGTGGTCACAAAATATCGTGGACACGATCAAGGATAGAATGGCTAGCAGAGATTAATCTAAGCAATCTTGAATCAAAAATCGAATTTTTCGAGAAAATGCTGAAGGCCGGATTAGGCTGCAATTGAGATTTCCGCCTCCTTAGCACACGGAAGACTAAAGACCTCGCCTAGACCGGCCTCCCGAACAATTACCGCCAAATGGGCCTCCCAAGCGCCATAGGCCCGCCGCAGATCGTCAATGGGGTCGTGGCGGTCATAGATACGCTCGACGCCCGCAGGGAGCTTGTGAGCCAACATTGCTTCGGCGGTAAGGTGGTCGATGCCAAATCTCCGCGTATTCGACCTGACGGTCCTCCGAAGGTCATGCGGCTTCCAGTGTCCGACAGGACCGCCATTCGCCTCGGTCATTCGTTTGATGAGGCGATCACGGACCTTGTACCAGACGTAGCGCTGCGGCTTTTTGGGATCGTTTTCGCAGGGCAGGACCCATTCTGATCCACCGATCGCCAATGCCCGCCCCCATGCCCCTAGCGGGATCGCGTGGTCCTCACCGTTCTTCACGTCACTGGCCTCACGATACCAGACGCCATCGCGGATCGAAGACGCCTTGGCCTGAGCGATTTCCTGAATGCGGCACGCGGTCAGGAGCATGAGAGCGAAACCCCGGCGATATGTCTCTCGCTCAACGGCCAGCGCCTGAAAGAACAGCCCAATCTCTGCATCCGAGAGCGTGCGCGTATTTTTGCGGTTGCCATGCGCGTCAACCGTCTCATCCGTCGCAAGCTGATGAAGCCGGGTCGCCGGATTGACCTCAAGCGCGATGCTGTCGCTGGCGTCCAGTGAGCAACACCAATTGAAGAAGACCTTGAGTTCGGCGATTAGCCGGTTGGCGCGGACAGGCGCGACCATCGCCTTGGCCTTCACCATCGCGACCAAATGGCTCTCCTTCACCTCGTAGACGGATTTCGCACCAATCCGGGGCTCAATGTCGCGCGTGAAAATGGCGAGCTTGTCTTTGACCGTGCGGGGCTTGGGAACTCGCCGCTCACGCGACGCAGTCCCCTTCCCCACGGCGACCATGTAAAGACGGTGAGCCGCCGTGACGGTCATGATTTCGATCCGCTTGGCCTCACGGCGCGCCTTCCCCGGATCGCGCCCGGCTTCGACCTCAGCGTTGATCGTTCCAGCCCATCGGCGCGCAGCCTGAAGGTTCGTCGCCGGATAGGTGCCGCCCGATTGTTTGACGATCACCCCGGCGTCGCGGGACGGTTGGCCATCAAGATCGCGGGCAGGAACGCGGCGCTTGAACCGCCAGAGCTTTTTGCCGCCGGGAGTGACGTCGAGCGTCAGGCCGGGCGTTTGCGTATCGCTGAGCGATCCGACCGAGTGGGCGGCAAGAATGTTTGCAGTGAGCTTTGACACGAATCGACCCCATTGCGAGGCCACAAATCGGACACAGAGCCGGGCACAAACCGGACACAAAACCTCGCCCGGAGACAGTGAAGACACAGAATTTGTGACACAATAGGTGTCCCGAAATGGCCTAATTTGGCCGACCGTGTCCTACCACTTTTTATGAAATATAGCCGCGAACTCAGTGCCTTGCCTTGTGGACAGTGAGATCGGCGGTGGCTGGGGCGGCAGGATTCGAACCTGCGTATGACGGTACCAAAAACCGTTGCCTTACCGCTTGGCGACGCCCCAGTGGAGAGGCGCGCCTTATACCCGGCGCGCTGCTCTTGAAAAGCCCTTATTCCTTCGAAAAGATCAACCCAGGCGACGCATCCAGCCGTGCGGGTCGGGGGCCTGGCCGCGCTGGATGGCGACCAGTTGTTCGCGCAGGCTGGTGGTCAGTTGGCCGGGACCGCCGCTGCCGATGGTGAAGCGGCCCGCCGGCTCGGCGACGCTGCCGATCGGGGTGACGACGGCGGCTGTGCCGCAGGCGAACGCCTCGACCAGGCGACCGCTGGCGGCGTCGGCGCGCCACTGGTCGATGGCATAGGGCTCCTCGCGCACGGTCAGGCCTTGCGCGCGGGCGATGGTCAGGATCGAATCGCGGGTGATGCCGGGCAGGATCGTGCCGGTCAGCGGCGGCGTCACAAGGCTGCCGTCATCGAACACGAAGAACACGTTCATGCCGCCCAGTTCCTCGACCCAGCGGCGCTCGACCGCATCCAGGAAGACCACCTGGTCGCATCCGTTGGCGATGGCTTCCTTCTGCGCCAGCAGGCTGGCGGCATAGTTGCCCCCGCACTTGGCCGCCCCGGTGCCGCCGGGGGCCGCGCGGGTATAGCCCTGGCTGACCCAGATCGACACCGCAGGCGCGCCGCCCTTGAAATAGGCGCCGACCGACGAGGCGATGACCATGTAGAGATATTCGGCGGAGGGCTTCACACCCAGGAACACCTCGCTGGCGAACATGAAGGGGCGCAGATACAGCGCGCCGCCATCCTGCTCGGGAATCCAGTTCCGCTCGATTTCGACCAGCCGCTCGACCGATTCCAGGAACAGGTTCTCGGGCAATTCGGGCATCGCCATGCGCCGCGCCGAATCCTGGAAGCGACGGGCATTCGCCTCAGGCCGGAACAGTGCCGTGCCGCCATCGGCCAGCCGGTAAGCCTTCATCCCCTCGAAGATTTCCTGCGCGTAATGCAGGACCGACGCGGCCGGATCGAGCTGCAACGGGGCGCGCGCGGTAATCTGCGCATCGTGCCAGCCCTGCTCGTCGCTATAGCGGATCAGGGCCATATGATCGGTGAAGACGCGCCCGAAACCGGGGTCGACCAGACGCGCGGACCGCTCGCTCGCCTCGACCGGGGTCTGGCTGGGATCGAACCGAAACGTAAGGGACTGATGCGCTTCCATGATCATCTCTCTGTTTTGGGTTGCCGTGGCCTAGGGCGTGTGAGTAGACGGGTCAACATGGCTGCCTCGAACCAGTCCGCATCGGCACAATTTCTCCGCGAGCCCGAACTTCGCAGAGGAATGGAGTTGCTGTATTTCGGCAATAGTCACCTCGTACGCTCAATCGATCGCGGCCTCGCCGCGCAGGGGTTGGGCCGTGCCCATCATCGTGCGCTCTATTTCATGGCCCGCAAGCCCGACATGACGGTCAGCGAGCTGCTCTCGCTTCTGGCGATCACTAAGCAATCCCTCGGCCGGGTGCTCAACGAACTGGCGATGCGCGATCTGGTCGAAACGCGGCCGGGCGATCGCGATCGGCGCCAGCGTTTGTTGCGGCTCACCCCGACGGGTGCCGCGATGGAGGCCGAGCTGTTCGACGCGCTGCGCGAAAAGCTGTCCAAGGCCTATGCGAGGGCGGGTCAGCAGGCGGTGACTGGCTTTTGGACCGTGCTGGAAGGGTTCATCCCCGAAAACGAGCGGGCGCGGATCGAGGATTTGCGGTCGAACGACGGCTGAGGTTTTTCGCGCGGTGCCGCGAGGGCGCGACGTGAAGAATGAGGCTCGCGCAGATGCGCGGAGGACGCAGAGACGATATGGCCTGCTCAGCCTCATTCGGCTGCGCCGGGCGATCGATTGATATCGAACATGATGCCGATCATGGACTTGCCGAACTTCGCCCACTGTCCCTTTGGGCTTGATGCCTGCCGTGCAAGGGGACCAACTGCGCAGAGCCGCAATTCCGTCCTCTTGTCCGATCAGCGCCGGGCCGCTTGCGCCATTTCTCGATTACGCCGCTCGGAGGCGGCAACCGTGTCGGCCATGAGCCGCTTGAGCGCATCCCCGGCGTCGAGCACGTTCAGCCCTTCGCGGGTCGAGCCGCCCGGGCTGGCCACGCGGTCCGCCAGGACGGCAGGCGGTGCTTCGGCTCCGATCGCCATGGCCCCTGCCCCGTCGACCGTTGCAAGTGCGAGTTGCTGGGCCAGCGCGGAGTCCAACCCCAAAGCTATACCCGCCTGGGCGAGGGCATCGATAAAGCGGAATACGAAGGCCGGGCCGCATCCGGCCAGTGCGGTGACCGCATCGAACCGTGCTTCATCCTCGACCCAGGGTGCTAGGCCCAGCGGACGGGCAAGCGCATCGGCGGCCGCCCGAACGGCGGGATCGGCCGAACGGGTGTAGAGTGCGGTAACCCCCTGCCCGATCGCGACCGGCAGGTTGGGCATCATCCGCACCACCGCCCCCGCCGGAATCCGGTCGGCCAGCGCCTGTTCCTCGACACCCGCCAGGATCGACAGGAGCAGCGCAGGGTTCAGATGCGCCAGCGTCGGCGCGATGTCATCGAGCTGTTGCGGCTTGAACCCAAGCATCAGGACAGCCGGCGTCTCGTCGACCGGCAGCACGGTCAGCGAGCGGACGCCCTCCGGCGCGCGCGTCCCGCTGCGCGTGATGACGGTGACCTGGGCGGGATCAAGCCCTTCGGCCAGCCAGCGACGCAGCATCGCGCCCGCCATGTTGCCACACCCGACGAGCCAGATCGGCCCCTCGGGGAAACGCGTATCGTTCATGCTAGGCCTCGCCCTGCGTCTCGATCAATGCGGCGGCCAGTGCCTCGCGGGGGGTCTTGCCGCCCCACAGGACGAACTGGAACACGGGGTAGAAACGCTCGCATTCCTCGATCGCCGATTCGACCAGCAACTCGGTCGCAGAGAGCGAGATGGTGCCCTCCTCGCCGCCATCGACCATCGCGGCGTGGCGATACAGCAGGATGCCGCTGTTGGACCACAGCTCGAAATGGCCGATCCACAGCTGTTCGTTCACCAGCGCCAGGGCCTCATAGATGCTGGAGCGGCGATCGTCGGTGACCTTGATGTCGGGAAAGGCCAGGAATTGCAGGACGCTGTCGTCGTCGCGCCACAGCGCGCGCAACTCGTAGCTGGCCCAGCTGCCCTTGACGGTCGCGACGATTTCCTCGTCGTGACGCTCATGCTCCCATCCATGCGCGGCGAAATACGCCTCCAGCATATCGATGGGGGCCGAGTCATCGGCTTCATGATCGGTCGATTCAAGCATAACCGGCCTTTGCGAACAAACCCAGACCGATGCAGGTTGCACCGCTCCGGGTTCCGCCGCAAGCAGCAGCAGGCCGATTTCTGTGGATAGCTGCCCCCGTCACCGACGCAGGCAGCCCTCCCGACACAGGATCAGTGATCAGGATTCGGACCCGACCGTCGACGACGCGCCCAGACGCGCTTCCAGCGCGTCCAGACGGGCCTTCAGTGCATCGGCCTCATCACGCGCGGCGACGGCCATCGCCTTGACGACTTCGAATTCCTCGCGGCTGACGAAATCGAGCCCGCCGATCCATTCGCGCGCGCGGGTGCGTGCACTCGACTCCGCCTCGCGCCCCATCCCCGCGACGGTGCCCGCCAGGCCGTTCATCACCTTGGCGAAATCGTCGAACAGCTTGTTGTCGGCCTGCATATCAAATTCCCGAAAATCGTTTCACAGCATTTGGGAGGTCTGCGCGCCCGGCACAAGCCTTTCCGCATCCGGATTGAGCTGGTCGATCCGCCAGTTGAGCACGCCCGCAAAGGACAGCCAGACCAGATAGGGCACCATCAGCCAGGCCGCGCCCTTGCGGATGCGCGAAAAGGCGATGGTGGTCACGATCGACAGGATCAGGATCGCGACAATGACGAACAGCGCCGCGCTCACCCGATGCGCGCCGAAGAACAGCGGCGTCCATGCCAGGTTCAGCGCGAACTGGACCACGAACAGCCCGATCGCAAGGCCCCGCCCGCGAGCGCCCCGCGCATGAACGATCATCGCCAGCGCCAGCCCGATCATGATATAGAGCGTCGTCCAGACGACGGGGAAGATCCAGCCCGGGGGGTTCAGCTCGGGCTTGGTGAGGGCGACATACCAGCTATTCTCGCTACCCGCCGGCACCACCCGTCCGGACGCGAAGCCCAGCAGCAGGATCAGCGGCACGATGACGATCGCCCAGCGCAGGAAAGACATGCGCAACTGCCCCTTCGACGCGATCGTACCCACTCGTCTCTCTTTCGCCATGATGCCCGCCGGTCTGCCCGAGTGACGGGTTGCCGTAAACGGACAAGGTGAACGTTATCCTACTCGTCCCGTTCAATTTCGGGATGCGGCCACCAGAAACTCGATATTGCCCTCCGGGCCCGTGATCGGGCTCGGCACGACCCCGGCGACGGTCCAGCCGCTGCCCGTCAGCCATGCGACGACCTGATCGCAGACCCGCTGATGCACCGCCGCGTCGCGGACGACCCCGCCCTTGCCGACTTCTTCACGCCCCGCCTCGAACTGCGGCTTGATCAGCGCCAGCAGACGCGCGCCCGGCCCGGCAAAGGTCAGCGGCCGCTCCAGCACCTTGGCCAAGCCGATGAAGCTGGCATCGCAGACGATGATATCGACTGGTTCGGGAATATGCGCCTCGGTCAGGATGCGCGCGCTGGTCTGTTCGTGCACGATCACGCGAGGGTCCTGGCGCAGCGACCAGGCGAGCTGATTGGTGCCGCTGTCCACTGCATAGACGCGCGCCGCGCCTTTTTGCAGCAGCACGTCGGTGAAACCGCCGGTCGAGCTGCCCACGTCGATCGCGACGGCGCCGGTCACGTCCCAGCCGAAATGGTCGAGCCCATGCGCCAGCTTGATGCCGCCACGCGAGACCCAGGGATGATCGCGCCCGCGCACGTCGAGCAAGGCATCCTCGGCCAGTTGCTGGCCGGGCTTGGCGATCTTGGTCTCACCGGAAAAGACGAGCCCCGCCATGATCAGCGCCTGCGCGCGCGAACGGGATTCCACGAGTCCGCGGTCCACGAGCATCTGGTCGACACGCAGCTTGGCCATGCCCCGCCCCTACCCCCCGGCTCCGTCCGTCGCAAGCGGTGTTCCGCTGGACGCGATCCCTATTGCCTATCTTTTTAGTAGGAATATCTTGTGTGTGAGGATCGGGAGTCGTCCCGACCCCATTCGAGGAGATGCCATATGGGTTCGTTCGCATCCTATGAGGCCCGCAAACCCACGGTCCTCACCGTGCCCGGGCTGGGCGGCTCGGGCCGCTCGCACTGGCAAAGCCTGTGGGAAGAGGCTCGACCCGACACGATCCGTGTCGAACTCGGCATGTGGTCGACCCCGCATCGCAACGCCTGGGTCACGCGGCTGGACCAGGCGATCCGGCAGGCACAGGCGCCCGTCATCCTGGCGGCGCATTCGCTCGGCTGTCTGGCGGTGGCGTGGTGGGCCGAATTGTCGCCGCAGCCCTATGGCTGGCCAGTCGCTGGCGCACTGCTGGTCGCGCCGGCCGATGTCGATCGGCCCGATGCGCCGGACGCGCTCAAGGGCTTTGCGCCCAGCCCGCGTACGCCGTTGCCCTTCCCCTCGATCCTGGTCGCCAGCCAGGACGATCCGTGGATCTCGATCGAACGCGCGCACAGCCTGGCGGTCGACTGGGGGAGTCATTTCGTCGATGCTGGGCAGCAGGGGCATATCAATGCCGCCAGCGGTCTCGGCTGGTGGCAGGAGGGGCAGGAACTGCTCGGCCGGGTCATCGCGGCGAGCGGGATGGACCGGCCGACACCCTCGGGGCCATTGCCGCCCAGCGAAGCGCGCGCAGTGCTGGCGGTGAATGCGACGGACGCGGCACAGGCCCATTATCTGGGGCGGTGAGGTTTGTGGCGAAGGTCGAGGCGTGCGCTTCGACTTCGCTCAGCGTGAACGGAGGTGGTCGAAGGCCCCCGCCCCGCTCAGCCTGAGCGACGTAGAAGGGCAAGGGAAAGCATCATGAATCCGCGTTCCCCGGCGAAGGCCGGGGCCCAGTTTCGCCGAAGCTGAGAGAGGATAGTGGCGCTGAGTGGGAGGCTATCACAATGGGTGGCTATAGCCTCCCACGCCAATTCACAATGCGTTCGCCAACGTGCGGAAACTGGGCCCCGACCTTCGCCGGGGAACAGATTTTGCTAAGGGTCAGCGCAGGGCCTTCGACTCCGCTCAGGCGGAACGGAGGTCTTCGTTCCGCTCCGCCTCAACAGCTTCCCGCTCCGCCTCGGCCTTCGCCGCCATCGTCGCGGCCTTCATCCGCCGCCACATCCGCACGTTCACGCCGACCATCATGACCACCGCCAGCGTCGTGAAGACGATGACGGCGGTCCAGCCGCGGATCACGCGCGCGCGCCTTCGGTGACGCTGGCGCTGTTGTGGCGCAGCGCCTTCAGCACCGTCTCGACGATGGCATCGGCGTCCAGGCCAGCCTGGGCATATTGCACCTCGGGCTTGTCCTGATCCTGGAAGACATCCGGCAGGCGCATGGTGCGCAGCTTCAGCCCGCCGTCGATCAGGCCCTCGTCCGACGCCATGGTCAGGACATGCGCACCCAGGCCACCGATCGCATTCTCCTCGATCGTCACCGCGACTTCATGCGTGGTCAGCATCCGGCGGATCAGCGCCTCGTCGAGCGGCTTGGCGAAGCGGAGGTCCGCGACCGAGGTCGACAGCCCCTTGGCCTCCAGCGTGTCGGCGGCCCGCAACGCCTCGGCCAGGCGGGTACCGAGCGACAGGATCGCGACCTTCTTGCCCTCGCGCACGACGCGGCCCTTGCCGATCTCCAGCAGCTCCGCCGTCTCGGGCAGCGCCACGCCGACACCGTTGCCGCGCGGATACCGCACCGCGATCGGCCCGGAATCGTGGTTGACGCAGGTATGGACCATGTGAACCAGTTCCGCCTCGTCGGCGGCGGCCATCACCACCATGTTGGGCAGGCTGGCGAGATAGGTGACGTCGAACGAACCCGCATGGGTCGCGCCGTCCGCGCCGACCAGCCCGGCGCGGTCGATCGCGAAGCGGACCGGCAGGTTCTGGATCGCGACGTCATGAACCACCTGGTCATAGGCGCGCTGGAGGAAGGTCGAATAGATGGCGCAGAAGGGCCGCATGCCCTGCGCCGCCAGCCCCGCCGCGAAGGTCACCGCATGCTGCTCGGCAATGCCGACGTCGAAGAAGCGCTCGGGATGCGTCTGCGCGAAGCGGTCCAGGCCGGTGCCCGAAGGCATGGCCGCGGTGATCGCACAGATGCGCGGATCGCTGTCGGCTTCCTTGGCCAGCGCCTCGCCGAAGACATTCTGGTAGGCGGGCGGTCCCGGCGGCGCCTTGGCCTGGGTGCCGGTGATCACGTCGAACTTCTGCACGCCGTGATACTTGTCCGCCGCCGCCTCGGCCGGGGCATAGCCCTTGCCCTTCTTGGTGACGACATGGATCAGGATCGGGCCCTGCTCGGCATCGCGGACATTCTCGAGCACCGGGATCAGATGGTCGAGATTGTGGCCGTCGATCGGGCCGACATAATAAAAGCCCAGCTCCTCGAACAGCGTGCCGCCCATGGTCATGCCGCGCGCGAACTCGTCGGTCTTTTGCGCCGCCTTCTGGATCGGACGCGGGAAGCGCTTGGCGAGCTTCTTGAGCACGTCGCGCACGCCCAGGAACTCGCGGCTCGACACCATGCGCGACAGATAGGCCGACAGGCCACCCACCGGCGGGGCGATCGACATGTCGTTGTCGTTCAGGATCACGACCAGGCGATTGCCCGCCTGTTCGGCATTGTTCATCGCCTCATAGGCCATGCCCGCCGACATCGCGCCGTCGCCAATCACCGCGATGCCCTTGCCCGGCGTGCCAGCCAGCTTGTTGGCGATGGCAAAGCCGAGCGCGGCCGAGATCGAGGTCGAGCTGTGCGCCGCGCCGAACGGGTCGTATTCGCTTTCCGACCGCTTCGTGAAACCCGACAGGCCGCCGCCCTGGCGGATAGTACGAATCCGCTCGCGCCGCCCGGTCAGGATCTTGTGCGGATAGCATTGATGGCCGACGTCCCAGATCAACCGGTCGTCGGGCGTGTTGAAGACATAATGGAGGGCGACCGTCAGTTCGACGACCCCCAGCCCCGAGCCGAGATGGCCGCCAGTGGTGCCGACCGCCGAGATCGTCTCGGTCCGCAATTCGTCGGCGAGCTGCCGCAGCTGTTCGGGGGCGAGCCGACGCAGGTCGTCGGGCGTGTGAACCGTGTCGAGCAGCGGGGTCTGAGGAATGTCTGCCATCCGACCGGCTTATCCCAGCAAATCGGTGGTGTCGATTGTAACTGTTCACGTCTTCGTCATTGACGATGGCCGAAAATTGCCCCGAAAAGATGCGATGCTTCGTTTCCGCTGGGCCGACCCCGCCGACATTCCCGCCATAGCCATGTTGATGGACCGTGCCATTTCGGTGCTGCAGCAGGATTTCCTGTCGCCGGAAGAAATCGTCGCCAGCCGCTCCGTCATGGGACTGGATACGCAGTTGATCGCCGACGGCACGTATCTGCTCGCTGAACGGGACGGGCGATTGGCCGCCTGTGGCGGATGGAGCGCGCGGGCGACGCTCTATGGCGGTGATCATAGCCATGGCCTGCGCGATGCCGCGATGCTCGATCCGGCGATCGACCCCGCGCGCATCCGGGCGATGTATGTCGATCCCGACTTCGCCCGGCAGGGACTGGGCCGCGCCATCCTCGAGCGGTGCGAGGCGGCAGCGCGCGAGGCGGGCTTTGCCGCGGCCGAGATGATGGCAACGCTGGCGGGAGAGCCGCTCTACCGCGCCTGCGGCTATACGCCGATCGAATCGATCCGCTCCGCCCCCGTCCATGGGGTGCAGGTGCCCCTCATCCGCATGGGCAAGCCGCTTTAGCCGCCGACCTGCGCCCTCAGGCGGGGAAAGACATCCTCGATCGGCCGCGTGTCGGGCAGGATATAGACATAGCCGCCCTTCTTGCGGAACGCCGGCCGCAACTGCCGGGCGTAAAACGCCTGGGGGACATTGATGCAGCCAAAGGTGATGCGGTTGTCGTCGGGCGTCGGCGACAGCATCCGCTCGCGCCGCTTCTCCCGTGCGCCCGCATCCTTCGGGATCGGATGCAGCGCGACCGATGTCGCATAGTCGACCCACAACACCCGCTGACCCGCCACCGGCAGGCCGAACTTCGCCAGATAGCGTCCGGCGGGAGTCGTCTTCTCGGCCGGACCGAGCGAGGCCAGCGTCTTGGTGCCGACGCCGGGGCTCGCCTCGTCGCCCGGCATGATGCCGATCAGGACGGGGACCGCCGCCTGCCGGGTGCCATTGGCGGCGAACAGGAACAGCGTGGCGTTCACCTTGTCGACCACCGCCCAGGGGAGGCCGCGATTGTCCTGCGCCCCCGATACCCAGTCGATCACCCGCTGCGCCGCCGGTGACGGGGTCAGAACGGGATCGGAGACCACGACGGGCGCGGGCTTCGACTTCGGCTTTGCCTTGGACTTCGAGGCGACCTTGCGCGCAGTGGCCTTGGCCGGTTCGACGGGGCGCGCCTCGACAACCGAGGGGGCCAGCAGGGTCAGGCCCGCCAGCGACAGGATCAGGGATTTCATCGAGGCGGGAATATCATCGAGACGGCATACTCAGGCAAAAGGCCAGCCCCTCCCCCGGACGAGGGGGAGGGACCGGCATGGCGTTCGGCGACCGGGATCGCCCGGACCTGCGTTATCAGTGGCGCGGGCGACGCGCGGGCTTCTGCTCCTGCACGGTCAGCCGCTGCTCGACGCCGTCGACACGGCCGCCCAGCTGATCGAGACGCTGGCCATTGGCCTGGGCCTGGCCCGATGCGGCCTGCGCCTCGGCCAGTGCGGCCTTGGCAGTGCCGTCGGTCTGCTGGAGCCGCTGTTCGAGTCCATCGACACGCTGGCTGACCGGCGCGATCTGTTCACGCACGAAGGACTTCGTCGCGCAGCCACCAAGGCTGACAGCCCCTGCGAGCGTCACGAGCGCGAGCACGGATTTGGATGCAAAAGCAGTCATAACAGTTCTTTCAATCGTTAACCAACCGCAACAACGAAGCGGAGCGGGAAAAGTTCGACAATCCCCAATCTGTTCGACCGTGCCAGTTATTCGACCAAATGATTACTGTCGATTTGTTCATCTTGCCATTTTTTCATCTTAAATCTGTTAAGATGAGGTTCATCTATTAGCGGTCGCGGCCGCCTCTTTTCGCAAACGGATCGCGGGGGATATCGTCGGCGGCTTGCGTCATGCGCGATGGCTTGGCGGGGGCAAGCTTGCGCGCCGCCACGCACTGGCGCAGGGCCGCGATCGCCGCGCCGCTGCCATCCAGCGACAGTCGTTCGACCGGTACGTCGCCGCGCGCAATGTCCAGCCGCTGGGACTTCGCCAGATAGGTCGGAAAGGCCGTCTCGAAGCTGGAGACGAAGCCCCGCTTGCCGTCCGCCTCGAGTCCCACCGCGAAATGACGGGGATAGCCGCCGTTCGTCAGCCGGAAGTCGAGCGACAGCTTTTCCCTGGGCTTGATCGACCAGTTGTCGTTCAGGACGGTCAGATGGTTCGACCCGTCGCGGTCCAGCCCCAGCAGCAGCGTCGTGTCGCCCGGCCGGTCATAGATGCGGGTCAGGAAACACCCCTGCCCGTCCTCGCTGGGCGCCAATGTCCAATCGCCCAGGGCTTTCCCCGGCACATCGGCGGCGACCACCGGGGTGCCAGCCGACAAGGTCGCCAGCGACAGGACAAGGGCGGCCAGATGGGAACGGTTGATGGTCATGCTGTTCGATCCTCCGCCTCGACCCTAGCGAGGCATGAGGGTCTTGGCCAAGCCCCGCGCCCGTCGCGGTCCTCAGACCATTCGCTCGCGCACCACCCGCTCCAGCACGTCGAGCGGCATCGCCCCCAGCGTCAGGACCCGGTGGAAAACCTTGGGGTCCCACTTCGCCCCCGCCTTGGCTTTCGCTTCGTCGCGCAGCCGCGTCCAGACGGTATGCCCGATCTTGTAGCTGCACGCCTGCCCCGGCCAGACGGTGTAGCGGTCGATCTCCCCCTGGCTGCGACCGCGCGCGATGCCGGTGGTGGCGATCAGATAGTCGGTCGCCTTCTCGCGGCTCCACCGCTTGGCGTGCATGCCCGAATCGACGACCAGTCGCGTGGCACGGAACAGCAGCGATTGCAGATACCCTACCTGACCGAGCGGATTGCCTTCGTACATCCCCATCTCATCGGCCAGTTGCTCGGAATAGAGCGCCCACCCTTCCGAATAGCCCGAATAGAAACCACGCCTGCGGATCAGTGGAATATCCTGGCTTTCCAACGCTGACATGACCTGCAGGTGATGGCCGGGCACCGCCTCGTGATAGGTCAGCGTCGCCAGACCGAATTTGGGCCGGTCGAACGTGTCGCGCAGGTTGATGAAATAGATGGCGGGTCGCGAACCGTCGAGCGAGGCCGACTGGTAATAGCCGCCCGGCGCGCCTGCCTGGATCACCTCGGGCACGCGCCGAATCTCGACCGGCGCCTTGGGCAGGACGGCGAATTGTTCGGGCAGGCGGCGGGTCATGGCGGTGACCTGCGCACGCAACTGCTCCAGCAAGGCCTCGCGACCGGGATCGGTGTTGGGATAAAGCTGATCCGGGCGCTGGTTGAGCGCGACCAGCCGTTCGCCCACGCTGCCCTGGCCCATGCCCTGCGCCTTCAGGATCGCATCGATCCGGCCGCCGATCTCGGCGACCTGCGCCAGGCCGAGCCGATGGATATCGTCACCCGACATTTCGGTGGTCGTCGCGGCGGCCGCGGCGGCGGTATAATAGGCCTCGCCATCGGGCAGCCGCCAGACACCCGCATCATGCACCGCCCGACCGCGCAACTCGGTCACGAGGCCGCGTTGCCGGTCGAGCGCGGGGAAGACCTTGTCCGCCATCAGCCGGGCGACCGCCTGGGCCCGCTCGGGCGGCAGGTTGGCGGCCTTCAGCTTCGCGGCCAAGTCGGTCGCGGGACCGGTCGCCTCGGGCGCCTTGTCACGCACGGCAGCGAGTTGCTTGAGCGTGGTGTCGAGGATGTAGTCGGGGGCAAAGACGCCCTTGCCCGCATCCTGCCGCTGGCGCTCCGTCTCCGCATCGATCGCGGTCGCGAAAGCCTCGACCCGTGCGACATAGGCGTCGGCATCGGCGGCGTTGGTGACGCGGTGCTGGCTCGCCAGGAAGTCGGGCACGTCGCGATACGCCCCGGACAACTGGCTGAGCACATAGGGCGCATACCGCCCCGCGCTGGCGCCATAAGCAAACCGCTCGCCCGCGATCACCCGGTCCAGGCCATAGCCGACAATGTCGTAATCGAGCCGTGCCGCTTCGCCCAGGGCGTCGCGCGGGATCGTGCGCAGCGCGGCGCGTTCCTGGCTGGCGCGGGCGAACTGGCGCGCCTCACCCGCGCGCGAAGCATCGCCCAGCCGGGATTTCAGCGCGGCGCGCGGCCCCGTGTCCAGCCCAAGCGAGGTCGCCTGTTCCGGACTATCGTCCAGCCGGGCATAGAAGAAACGGTCCAGCATCGCCCGCAATTCGGCATCACGCGCCCCACTTGCAGCCTGTGCGAAACGCGGCAGCGCGGTGGTCGCGGCGACAAGACTGGCGGAGGCGAGAAACTGGCGACGCTGCATGAAGTCTTACCCGTGACATTGGTGTTGGATCAAAGGCTAAGCTGCTGATCCTCCGAAGCAAAGCTAATAATCCGCGCCCGTCGGCGGCAAGCCCTGCACCGTTTCTGCATCGATAGCGGATGAAATGCACAGGGCGCGCACCACCCGCTCTGGACCGCGCCCCCGCATGGCGTGAGCCGACAAGGGAGTTCGGCATGACCGTCACGACATCCAGACGCTTCACCTTCCACGCAAAGCTGATCGGCGCCGTCGCGCTGATCGGGCTGGCGCATTTGTTTTTCTATGGCGAGGAGCCGGGCTGGACGCTGGGCGGCTTCGCGCTTGCCTGGACGATCATGCTGGTGTTGCTGCGCGCCGACGTCCGGGCCAGCCGAGCGGCGCGGGGTGCGGTCGCGGTGGCGGTGCTGTTCGGCGTTTTGCTGGTCGATGATCCAGGGCCGCTGAAATGGCTGTTGTTCGGGGTTTCGATCGGCATGGCGACGCTGTTGCCGCTGCGGCGGTTCGACGACGCGCGCCAATGGGCCGGACGGTTGTTCGTCCACGGCATCGGCAGCATCGCCGCCCCGTTCCGCGACGCTGCCCGCATCATGCGTGTCCGCCGCCGCCCCGGACGGAGCGCCGTCGCGCTGGCGGCGATACTGGTCTTGCCCGTGCTAGGCAGCGCGCTGTTCCTGACCCTGTTCGCCCAGGCCAATCCCCTGATCGAACGGGCTTTTGCCGCGATCCGTTTCCCCGATCTCTCCGATGTGTTGGCCCGCGCATTGTTTTCGCTGGTCTTCCTGGTGATGGTCTGGTCGAGCCTGCGCCCGCGCCGGACGCTGTTGCCGCCGGGCTTGGTGACATGGAACAGCGGGGCCGCCTTGCCACAAATGGGGCGTGCGACCCTGGTCCTGTCGCTCGTCACCTTCAACCTGATCTTCGCGGTTCAGAACGCGCTCGACCTTGCCTTTCTGTGGAGCGGCACGCCCCTGCCCCGTGGCGTGACGCTGGCCGATTATGCGCATCGCGGCGCCTATCCGCTGATCGTCACCGCCTTGCTGGCGGGCGGGTTCGTGCTGCTGGCCGGGCGGTCGCGGGATCGGCTGGTCCGCCGCCTGATCCTGCTATGGATCGCGCAGAACCTGCTGCTCGTCGCCTCCAGCATCCTGCGGACCATCGACTATATCGCCGCCTTTTCGCTCAGCGGGTGGCGGATCGCGGCGCTTGCCTGGATGGGTCTGGTCGCGCTGGGGCTGGTCCTGATCGTCTGGCGGATGTTGCGGGGGCGATCGGTGCGGTGGCTGGTCAACGCCAATGCGCTGGCCGCCGGCGTCGTGCTGACCGCCGGATGCGCCAGCGACCTGGGGGCGATCGCCGCACGCTGGAACGTCGCCCATGCCCGGAGCGCGAAGGATATCGACCTTTGCTATCTTGATCAGTTGGGCGCTTCGGCACTGCTGCCGCTGATCGCCCTCGAACGGCGGGCGGCAGGGCCTATCCTGCGCGACCGCACCGGTTACATCATCGCACGGATCATGTCGGAAACGCGGGCCCAGCAGGCGAACTGGCATAGCTGGACCTGGCGCAACGCCCGGCGGATGGCGGCGGCGGAGAAACGGATCGGCCTGCGCCCGGCCCCCGCCCCGCGCCTGTGCGGCGGCGAGCCGTGGCCGGTCGATCCAGCCGAAGAACAGCCCAAGTTGACGAGCGGGTCCCGGCCGTGATCCTGTGCCCCATGCCCCGCACGATCCTGGTCGCCGACGACGATCCCAATATCCGTCAACTGCTCGTCTTCGCGCTCGGCAAGGCGGGGCTCGACACGATCGAGGCCGCAGACGGCGAGGCGGCGCTGGCCGAGGTCGCCGCGCGCCGGCCCGATCTGGTCGTGCTGGACATCAACATGCCGCGCATGGACGGGCTGGAGGTCTGTCGCCGCCTGCGCAGCGACGGCGACACGCCGATCCTGTTCCTGTCGTCGCGCGATGACGAGATCGACCGGGTGCTGGGGATCGAGCTGGGCGCGGACGATTATGTCGTGAAGCCCTTTTCCCCGCGCGAGGTGGTGGCGCGGGTGATGGCGATCCTGCGCCGCACCCATGCCCACCCCCCGACGGTCGAGAGTGCCGGGGCGCTGATCCGGCATGGCCGGCTGACGCTGGACATAGAGGGGTGGCAGGCGCGCTGGGCCGGGGTCGACATAGCCCTGACCGTGACCGAATTCTCGATCCTGCGCACGCTGGCGGTGATGCCCGCCAAGGTGTTCGGCCGTGACGCGATCATCGACCGGCTGCACGGCCCCGGCTTTGCCGTCACCGACCGGACGATCGACAGCCATATCCGCAACCTGCGCGCCAAGTTCGCCGAGCGGGGCGGCACCGATGTGATCGAGACACGGGCCGGGATCGGGTATCGGCTGGGGGCGTGCAGCGGCGAGGCGGCGTGATCGGTCGCGCTGCATTACGGGCCAAGTCCTGGGCCAAGCGCCACTGGCCGCGCCTGTCGCTGCGCACCTATCTCTTCGCCAGCTTCTTCCTGGTCGCCGCCCTCCCCGGTGTCGGGGCGGTGGCGTTGCGCGTCTACGAGAATACGCTTGTCCGCCAGACCGAGGTCGAACTGGTGGCGCAAGGGGCCGCACTCGCCGCCAGCGCCACCGCCTTATGGCCCGCCGCGCCGCCGGGACGGCCCGTGACGCGGGTCGTGGCGGATAGCGGCGGCCCTTACGGCGGCGCGGTCGCCACGGCGGTCGACCTGAACGCCACGCCGATCCTGCCCGAACGCCCGCGACCACAGCCCGCGACAGGGGTAGCACCGGACGCACTGGCCGCCGCCACCCGCCTCGCGCCGGTCCTGGCGACGACGCGGCAGACCACGCTGGCGTCGATCATCCTGCTCGACCGCGATGGGCGCATCGTCACCGGCTCGGCGCTTCGCGGTGACTATCGGTCGCTGCCCGAGGTGGCCGCCGCGCTGACCGGGCTGCCCCGCACCGTCCTGCGCCGCGATGCCCGCTACCGGGCGATCTATCGCTTCGACTGGCTATCGCGTGCCGCCGCGACGCGGGTGCATCATGCACGGCCGATCCTGGTCGACGGCCGCGTCGTCGGCGTCCTGCTGCTCTCACGATCGGCGCGGTCGCTGTTCGTCGGCCTGTATCAGGACTGGGGCAAGATCGTCATCGGCATATTGAGTATCCTGGGGGTGCTGATCCTGCTGTCGGGCCTGTTGTCGCGCGGCATCGCCCGCCCCATCGAGGAATTGCAGGGTGCCGCACGCGACGTGGCGGCCGGGCGCGGTTCCGTACCCGCCATTCCCGCAACCGCCGCCATCGAGATCCAAGACCTCTACCGCGACTTCGCCGCCATGGCGCAGGCGATCGAAGCCCGCTCGCTCTACCTGCGCAACTTCGCCTATGCGGTCAGCCATGAGTTCAAGACGCCGCTGACCGGTATCCGCGGCGCGATCGAACTGCTCCAGGATCATGGTGCGACAATGTCCGACGCCGAGCGCCGCCGGTTCCTGGCCAATGCCGATGCCGATGCCGGGCGGTTGACCCTGTTGGTCTCGCGGCTGCTCGATCTGGCGCGCGCGGACATGACGGTCGCGGCGGACGGGGAAAGCGACGTCGTCGCGGTCGCGTTGAAGCTGGCCGACGCCCATCGCCGCGCGACTTTATCCATCATGGTCGACGCGGATTCGCCCGCCATCGCCGCCGTCATCGCGCCCGACACGCTGGAGGCCGTGCTGACCACGCTGATCGAGAACGCCGCTCAGGCGGGGGCCGATACCATCACGATCCGCATCGCGGCGGGCGATCCCGTCACCGTTTCCGTTATCGACAATGGCGGCGGTATCCCGCCTGGCGACCGGGCGCGGATCTTCGAGCCCTTCTTCACCTCGCGTCGGACCAGTGGCGGAACGGGGCTTGGCCTGTCGATCGCGCGGGCGCTGTTGGCGGGATCGGGCGGCACGCTGTCGCTGGGTGAGGCGGCTCGCGGAACCGTCATGGCCCTGACCCTGCCCGCCACTCAGCGATAACGACCCATCACCACCTTCAGCACGACCGGCCGGTCGATGATGTTGATGCCATAATCGGTCTGGTCGCCGTTCCAGACCCGGTCCATGACCCAGCGACCTTGCGCGAAATGCCCTTCCTCGACACGGACGACCATCGCACGGGGATCGGGTGTCGCGGGCTCGAAGCGGGCGCGGACGTGATCGCCCACCATCAAGAATTCGTCACGTGACAGTTGGACGACGGCCATACCGCCGACCGGCTCGGCCTTCCACGGCGCGGGATCGGACTTCAGCCAGGTCCAGCTCTTTTCGCCGAACTGCCACTGACCGAACTCGGCACGGATGCGCCAGTCACCCAGCACCGTCTGACGATCGCTGCCGTCGTCGGGCTTGGCGGCGCCCCAGGTCGGATGCTCATAGGCCGCCTGCGCCCAATCGCGCATCACGCCCGCGATCGCGCCATAGGGGCCGGCAAAGGCGTCGAGGGTGGCGGCATCCAGCGCTCGCGCCCCCAGCGGATAATTGAAGAAGCCCGTGTCATCCATGCCGAACGGCGCGAACCCGATCGCATTGCGGCCCAGCGCGTCATAGAAATAGCGCGCGAACTCGCGCCCATTGCCGATCTCGGGCACCAGCAACGGATTGTCGGCGCGGGCAAAGGCGTCGAGGTACAGGGCGACATTGCCGCTGGCCCGGTCGTAGATATCGGGTGCCTCGGCATCGATCGCGGGCGCAGCGACCTTCCAGATGTCGAGCACGTCCTGCTGCGGTCCGCCACTGGCCACCCCGTCGGGGTCGGGGACGTTGGAAGGGCCCGCCAGCGCCGCATTGACATACATGGGCAGCGGCTTGACCGCCTTCCCCGCGGCCACGATCTCGTCGATGTAGCGCGCGGTATACCAGGTATTGAAAGCCCGGTCCGCCTGCGCCCCGAACACCGTCCGCCAATCGCCGCGCGGCTTGCCCAGCTTGCGGGTCAGCGTCTCGGGTACGGCCTGCGCAAACAAGCGTTGCGCCATGTCCGAAAAATCGCGCGGGTTGCGATAGCTGCCGACCTCATTCTCCGGCTGGACCATGATGACGGTATTTTGGGCGTCATGGTCGCGCAGATAGGTCATCAGCGCGACGAATGCGCGTTTGTCCGCCTCCAGGGTGGTGCGCGCCATCGGCGACAGGGCATAATGATCCTTGCCGTCGCGCGTCTTCATCCGGGGGAAGCGCCGGTTGTCCAGCTTGACCCAATCGGGAGTGTAACCGGGCGAGGTGTTCTTCCAGGTCGCGAACCAGAGCAGCACGACCCGCTTGTCATGCGCGCGCGCCTGTTCGAGCAGGGTCTGGACGAAGGAAAAGTCGAACCGGCCTTCTTCGGGCTCGATCTGTTGCCACGCGACGGGAATTTCGATCGTGTTGGCATGGATGCGGTCCAGCATCGGCCAGACTTGCGGCAACGCTGCGGCATAATTGCTGGAATTGTTGACCTGTGCGCCCAGCATCAGGAACGGGCGGCCATCGACCATCAGGGCGTGGCGACCGCCGTTGCTGACGATCCTCGGCACCTGCGTGGACTGCGCTGATAACGGCATGGCCCATCCCAATGCCAACATCGCCCATGTCATTGCCCGGCGCATCGCTTCCCCCTCCATCGTTCGGCTCTTAGTGCACGCGATGGCGACGGGCGGCAACGGGGGTAGGAAGCGGTGGGTATGCAGATCGGGGGGAAGCCGGACCCGCCATACGAGCCCAGGCTATCTATGCCAGCCGGACAGGAGCGCCCGGCAAGGTATACATGACCGCCTTTTTTCGACGATCTCAGATACAATGGTCAGGAGCGATCATTCGCCCCGACCCGATTCAGACCGCTTGCACGGTGTCCGCCACCGCCACGACAGGCGCCGGGGTGTCGGTATGCGAGCGCGCATCGCGTGCCGCCTCGGTACGGCGCGAACGCTGCGCCATGGCCGCCCAGGCGGCCTCGGAACGCAGACAGCGTTCACGCACATTGGCGAGGTCGGTGATCGCTGCCTGATCGCGACAGTCTGTGGCCCGTTGGTCGAAGATTTCGGAGTCGCGCATGGTTACGCCTTTCATCGGATAAACAGGCCAGCAGGATCAGGTGGCAGCGGGGCCTCGCCGGTTTGAACCGGTATTGCCCCGCCGCGACACGAGATCAGTCGACGGGCTGGAGATTCACCGCCGCCATCTTGCCGCGCCGGTCTTCTTCCAGCTCATAGCCGACGCGCTGGTTCTGCTGGAGCGTGATCATACCGGCCCGCTCGACGGCGGAGATATGAACGAAGGCGTCCGTGCCACCGGCGTCCGGCGTGATGAAACCATAACCCTTGTCGGCATTGAAGAATTTGACGGTACCGTTCTGGCTCATAGCCTATTTCCTTGCATGACGGGTCGGCCGGGATCAGCGGACCCAATGGGGCCTCGACTGCAGGGAAAGAAGGAAGAAGGGCGTGCCAGGCGCCAAAAACCGTCGATGTGCGACTAAAGCAACAGGGATATGGGGATCAGGCCGCCAGATCGCAACCACCCGCATCCGAAGAAGGTGGTGCCGCGCGACGATATTCGTCCGCGATGCGCAGGATCTCGGCCTTCGTAAAGGTCATGCCGCCCGCATCGGCGACCGTATCGGTTTCGCGCCAATAATCGATTTCGGCCATGCGGACGGGGCGCATCGCCACGATACCCACCCAGTGCGCCAGCAGGACGTCGAGCTCGCGAAACCCGTTGGCGGTCACCCGTGCCCGAACCGTACGCCGACGCTCCGACAGGGCGGCGGCGGGGGTCGTCCAGAGCGGTGCGATCCGATCCTCGACGACGCGTATCCCGTCCAGCAGCGCGCGATGGGCGCGGCGCCGCTCGCCCGGAGTGATGACGACCGGCCCCTTGATGGACAATGTCCGTACGGTGGGGGCCCGTACCGACGACGTCCTGATCGACGGAGAATTCTGGGAGCGGGTATCGCAGCGGACCTGCGGCAGCGGGACGGTATCGATAGGGACGGCTCCGGCGCGACAAGCGGGAGCACGAATGTCTCTCAGTCACCAGCGCTTGCATAACCCAATCCGGCGATGATCGACGCTATCAGGTCACCACCGCTCCGTCGCGCGGAATCGGTCTGACCGAAGTAAATTTATCTCAGGATAATTTTTGCCGCCACCAAAAGACATTACAGACGTTTCATCAAAACCATCACCATGACGGCCCCTTCGCTCGAGCGCCATGTGCTTGCGAGGGCATATTCTCTGGATGATGGTCGAGACAGGTGAAAGGGAGCCGGGATTTGGCCGAATGCAATGAATTCTCGGTGTCGCGCCGGGGTATGATCGTCGGTGGCGCCGCAACCGCCATGGCCGTCTCCGCGCCCACCGCCGCCGCCGATGCCCAGAGCCGAAAGACCACCATGCCGCCCGATCCCGCCGCCATGCCCGTCACGATGAAGGTGAACGGCCAATCCCGATCCCTGTCGATCGACCCGCGCACCACCCTGCTCGATACGCTTCGCGAACGTCTGCACCTGACCGGCACCAAGAAAGGCTGTGACCACGGCCAATGCGGTGCGTGCACGGTGCTGGTGAACGGCGAGCGGATCAATAGCTGCCTGAGCCTTGCGCTCCAGCACGAAGGCGACAGCATCACCACGATCGAGGGACTCGGCACGCCCGAGAAGCTGCACCCGATGCAAGCCGCCTTCGTCCGGCACGACGGTTACCAGTGCGGCTACTGCACGCCGGGCCAGATCTGCTCGGCGGTGGCGGTGCTCGACGAGATCAAGCGCGGCGTGCCCAGCCATGTTCAGGCCGACCTGACCGCCAGGCCCCAGGCCTCCGGCATGGAAATGCGCGAGCGGATGAGCGGCAATATCTGCCGCTGCGGCGCCTATTCGAACATCGCCGACGCCATGGCGGATGTCGCGGGAGCCAAGGCATGAAGCCCTTTACCTATGAGCGGGCGCGCGACGCGATGGCGGCGGCACGCGCCGCGACCAAGCCCGGCGCGAAGTTCCTCGCGGGCGGCACCAACCTGCTCGACCTGATGAAGATCGAGGTCGAGACGCCGACCCATCTGATCGACGTGCAGGATGTCGGCCTGAACCGGATCGAAAAGACCAGGGAAGGCGGCCTTCGCGTCGGCGCCTTCGTCAGCAACACGACGCTGGCCGCAGACGAGCGCGTGCGCCGCGATTACGGCGTATTGTCGCGCGCGATCGTGGCCGGGGCAAGCGGGCAGCTGCGCAACAAGGCGACGACGGCGGGCAATCTGCTCCAGCGGACCCGCTGCCCCTATTTCTACGACACCAACATGGCCTGCAACAAGCGTAAGCCCGGTTCGGGATGCAGCGCGATCGGCGGCTATTCGCGTCAGCTGGCGGTCGTCGGCACCAGCAGCGATTGCATCGCTACCAACCCCAGCGACATGAACGTCGCCCTGCGGGTGCTGGACTCGGTGGTCGAGACAGTGAACCCGGAAGGCCAGACCCGCGCCATTCCGATCGCCGACTTCCACCGCCTGCCGGGCAACACGCCGCATATCGAAACCGCGTTGCAACCAGGCGAGCTGATCACTGCGGTCACCCTGCCGCGCCCGATCGGCGGCACGCATATCTATGAAAAGGTGCGCGACCGTGCCTCATACGCCTTCGCGCTCGTATCGGTGGCGGCGGTGATCCAGAAGGACGGCACGGGCCGCGTCGCGGTCGGCGGCGTCGCACACAAACCCTGGCGGGTGGAGGCGGCGGAAGCCGCCATGCCGCAGGGGGCAAAGGCGGTGACGGCCCGGCTGTTGGCCGATGCCCGACCCACGTCGGACAATGCATATAAGGTGCCGCTCGTCGAACGGACGCTGGCGGCCGCAATCAGCCAGGCGAGGACCGCATGAAGTTCACCGAGCCCGCGGGCACCAATCCCATCGACCGCATGGCCGTGGTTGGGCGCGCGCACGACCGCATCGACGGCCCGCGCAAGACGACCGGCATGGCGCCCTATGCCTATGAACATCATGCAGAGGCACCCAATGCCGCCTATGGCTGGATCATCGGCGCGGCCATTGCCAAGGGTCGTATCCGGTCGATGAACTTGGACGATGCGCGCGGCGCGCCGGGCGTGCTGAACATCGTCACCGCCAACGAGGCGGGGCCGCTGGGCAAGGGCAATTTCAACACGGTCAAGCTGCTCGCGGGCCCCGATGTCGACCATTATCACCAGGCAGTCGCCATCGTCGTCGCCGAGACGTTCGAACAGGCCCGCGCCGCCGCCGGACTGGTCCGCATCGACTATGAGCGCGCCAAGGGCCAATATGACCTGGATGACGCGCTAAAGTCCGCTCCCTTGGCCGGTGCCGAGGAAGGCAAGCCGGGCAAGGAAGACCGCACTGGCACGTTCGAGTCGGCGTTTTCGGCCGCGCCGGTGCAGGTCGATGCGACTTATACCACCCCCGACCACAGCCACGCGATGATGGAGCCCTTCGCCTCCATCGCGTCGTGGCAGGGCGATGAGCTGACCGTCTGGACCTCGAACCAGATGATCGCCTGGGGTCGTGGTGATTTGGCCAAGACGCTGGGCCTGCCCAAGGAAAAGGTACGGCTGATCTCGCCCTATGTCGGTGGCGGTTTCGGTGGCAAGCTGTTCCTACGTGCCGATGCCGTGATGGCGGCTTTGGGCGCGAAGGCGGCCGGGCGGCCGGTCAAGGTCGCGATGCAGCGACCGCTGATGGCGAACAACTCCACCCACCGCCCCGCGACGACGCAGCGTATCCGCATCGGCGCGACCAAGGACGGCGCGATCCAGGCGATCGCGCACGAAAGCGGGTCGGGCGATCTGCCCGGCGGCGGTCCCGAGACGGCGGTCAACCAGACCAAGCTGCTCTATGCCGGGCCCAATCGACTGACCTCGATGCGATTGGCGGTGCTCAACCTGCCTGAGGGCAATGCGATGCGTGCGCCCGGCGAGGCACCAGGCATGATGGCGCTCGAAATCGCGATGGACGAAATGGCCGAAAAGCTCGGCATGGACCCGGTCGCCTTCCGCGTGAAGAACGACACGCAGGTCGATCCCGAAAAGCCCGAACGTCGCTTTTCGCAGCGTCAGCTCGTCCGCTGCCTGGAAGAGGGCGCACAGCGTTTCGGCTGGTCGCAACGGAATGCCAAACCGGCCCAGGTCCGTGACGGACGCTGGCTGGTCGGCATGGGCGTCGCCTCCGCCTTTCGCAATCACATGAACATGAAGTCGGGCGCGCGGGTCACGCTGGGCAGGGACGGGCGCGTGTTGGTCGAGACCGACATGACCGATATCGGCACCGGCAGCTATACGATCATCGCACAGACCGCCGCCGAAATGATGGGCGTGCCGATGAACGCGGTCGATGTTCGGCTGGGCGACAGCGACTATCCGGTGTCGGCGGGCTCAGGCGGGCAGTTCGGCGCGGCCAATGCGACGGCGGGCGTCTATGCCGCCTGCGTCAAGCTGCGCGAGGCGGTGGCGCAGCGGCTGGGCTTCAATTCGGCGGATCTGACCTTTGCCGACGGCAAGGTGTCGGGTGGAAACCGGTCGGTCGCCTTGCGCGATGCCGCCTCCGCCGGCGCGCTGACCGCCGAGGACCGGATCGAGTTCGGCACACTCGACAAGACCTGGCAGTTGTCGACCTTCGGCGCGCATTTCGTCGAGGTCGGGGTCGACGCCTATACCGGCGTCACCCGGCTGCGGCGGATGCTCGCGGTGTGTGCGGCGGGACGTATCCTGAACCCGATGGCGGCGCGCAGTCAGGTGATCGGGGCGATGACGATGGGCGTCGGCTCGGCACTGATGGAAGAGCTGGCGGTCGACAAGCGCTTCGGCTTCTTCGTCAACCACGACCTGGCGGGTTACGAGGTGCCGGTCCATGCCGACATTCCGCACCAGGAGGTCGTCTTCCTGGAAGAAGCCGACGACAAGGCCAATCCGATGAAGGCCAAGGGCGTGGGCGAACTGGGCCTGTGCGGCGTCGGCGCGGCGGTGGCGAATGCGGTCTATAACGCAACCGGCGTCCGGATCCGCGACTATCCGCTGACGCTGGAGAAGCATCTGGACAAGCTGCCCGTGATTGCGTGACCAACTTCATCCCGCCCTCACCCTTCCCACCCGCTGACGCGGGCGGGCCCCTTCCCTCTCCCATCGGGAGAGGGAGGGAGGCGCGAAGCGCCGGAAGGGTGAGGGTATCTCAATCGCGCATCGCGGCCACCAGTTCGCCATGACTGGGCAAGTCCGCCACCGCCCGGTCCCCGAATAGCCGAAGCTTGCGGAACAGCCGCTCGGCCTCGCCCGACGAACCGGCAGGCGTGCGATCTCCATCGGCAAATCCCATGCCGTAAAGAATATACTGATAGTTGAAATAGGCGAAACTCTCGACGTCCAGTGTGAAGTCGAACCGTCCCGGCGGACGATAACGCCACTGCTCCAACAGGTCGCGCAGCCGCTCCGAGATCGAGCCGGGCTCGCTATTGTCCCGCCAGAAGGGCTCGTCGCGGCGGCTGAGGCAGTAATGCAGCTTCAAGAAATCCACGATCGTCTGATACCGCGCGGTCATCAGCATGTTGAACCGCGCGGCGGGGGCCGCGACGGGGCCGTGATGTGGGAACAATTCGGCCAGCATCGCCACCGCCGCCTCGATCAGGACGATCCCGGTCGACTCCAGCGGCTCCAGAAAGCCGCCAGCCAGCCCGACCGCGACGCAGTTCCCGATCCAGGGTCGTCGCCGATATCCGGGTTCGAAGCTCAAAAGCCGTGGCTCGAGCGTCTCCGGATCACGACCCAGATATGCCGCCAGCGTGGCCAGGGCCGCGTCGTCACCCATATGCGCATCCGAATAGACGGTGCCGATCCCCCGCCCCTCGGCCAGGCCGATGTCCCAGGTCCATCCCGCCGGGTGAGCGGTGGCGATCGTCATCGTCTGGAGCGCGGAAACGCCCTCCTCGTCATGCGGCACCCGGCACGCCAGCGCGCGATTGGTGAACAGCTGGTCACGCACCGACACCAGTCGCTGGCCCAGCACGCCCTCGATGAGTTCGGCCCGCTGGCCGGTGCAGTCGACATAGAGATCGGCGGTCAGCACCCCCTGCCGATCGGTCAGGACATGGTCGATACGGCCGTCCTCGCCCACCGTCGCCCCGGTCATCCGGCCATGCAGGTGGCGAACGCCCAGCGCGACCGCATGATCGGCCAGTAACGCGACCAGCCGGTGCGCGTCGAAATGATAGGCATAGCTGAGCGGCCCGTCGAACGCCCCCTCACCCGCCGATTTCGGTCCGCGTCCGGCCGTGGCCACGCGGTGCTGGATCGTCACCGCCTCGGCAAAGGGGCGGCGCGTGGCGGGATCCTGCGCCAGCCAGTGCGCGACCAGGTCGACGCCATCAGCCTGAAAGGGCGGGTCGAATGGATGCCAATACCGATGGCGTCGCTCCGCCGCCGGGGCGTGACCCCAGTCATCGAAGCGGATACCCTGTTTGAAGGTCGCACCCGCCGCGCGAATGAACCGCCCCTCGTCGATCCCCAGGAAGCGCAGCGTGTTGCGAATGGTCGGAAAGGCGCCCTCGCCCACCCCGATCGGTCCGATCTCGGGCGCTTCCAGCAGCGTGATCGTGACGCCCGGCCGATCGCCCAGGAACCGCGCCAGATAGGCGGCGGTCAGCCATCCTGCGGTGCCGCCGCCGACGATCAGGATGGATTTTCCCTTTCCCTCCGTCACGCTCACATCCTCACGAACAGGTTGCGGAACCAGGGCGATCCCCCGCGCGCGGCCTGTCGCCAGTCCTCACCCACGGTCTCGGGCACGAAACCCCAGGGGCAGAACAGCTTGGGCCGCCCGATCTTGTACGCCGCGACGTGCCGCGTGACGAGGGTCAAGCCATGGACAAGTGCGGTCGCCACCAGCAGCGCATCGCGGGTCTGCGCATAGCCCAGCCCCGCCGAGCGCCGTACGACCGCCATATCGACCGGCAGGATCCGCCCCTCAAAGGCGGGCAGTACCCGATCAGCGATCCAGTCCCCCGCCTCACCGCCTTTGCGCGGTGGGGGTATATCCTCCTGCAGATCGAGCAGCGAAACGGCGGACAGGAACAGTTCGTGACGCGGCAAGCCCATCGCCCAATCGACCAGCCCCGGATCGGCACCGCCGCCCCGCGCCCCGCGCAATTCGGCCACCACTCCCGCATCCAGCAGATACATTAGCGGGTCCGGTCCCAGTCGCGCCGCCCGACGGGTGCCGGAGCCGCCTCCTCGGGCATGGCGAGCAGATCGACGATATTATCGCTCTGTCCGGCCAATTGCCGAAAGGCCCCGATGCCCAGCAGCACATGGGTGGGCCGCCCGCGATCGGTGATGAACACCGGCTCGATTCGCGCCAACCGCTTGGCACGGCTGACATCCTGGTTGAATTCCCGACTGGTCAGCGTCTTCATATCGCCCAAAACCGGATGCGGCCCACATCCGATATGTAGGCACGTACCTACCTTGTAGCATCCGAAACACACTAAGCGAGGGGGCCGGGAAAATCGGTCGAACGCGGGAGAATTCCCATTGCAAGACGATGCCGCTTGCCCTCGCTATCCGGCAACCGTTCGTTCAGACGACCGGTACGGAGGGGGGACGCCATCGATGAATGACGCGATCGACAGTTTCTGGAAGACGGCCGGTGGCATGTTGTCGCCACACGGCCCCGCGACCGCGGGGGCGGCGGCCAGCTATGTTCCCGGCGACTACAGCATCCATTTCTTCCTTCAGCTGGCGGTAATCCTGCTGGCCTGTCGCGTGGTCAGCTGGGCCGGACAGCGTTTCCTGGCCCAGCCGCCGGTGGTGGGCGAGATGATCGCGGGCGTCGTGCTGGGTCCCTCGCTGCTCGGCCTGTTCTTCCCCGATTTGCAGGGGGCGATCTTTCCGAAAGAGACGCGCAACGTCCTGTATGCGGGGGCACAACTGGGCGTGGCGCTCTACATGTTCCTGGTCGGCCTGACCCTGCGGCTCGATCATTTCCAGTCCAAGGCGCGAAGCGCGATCGCCGTATCCGCATCGGGTGTCATCGCCCCCTTTCTGATCGCGGTGGCGATCACGCCGTTGCTGTTGACCGTGCCGGGGCTGTTCGCGGCGGGGATCAGCCAGGCCAATGCGACATTGTTCCTGGGTGCGTGCATTGCGCTCACCGCCTTTCCGATGCTGGCGCGGATCATCAACGAGCGCGGGCTGGCCAACAGCCCGCTCGGCACCTTGTCGCTGGCGGCGGGCGCGTTCGACGATGCCGCATCCTGGTGCGTGCTCGCCCTCGTGCTGGCGACTTTTGGCGGCGGCAGCGGCGTCGCCATCCTCGCGATCGGCGGGGCGGTGATCTATGTCGGCTTCCTGCTCCTTTTCGGCCGCCGCCTGCTCGCACCGCTCGGCCGGGCGGTCGAGGCCAGGGGTGAGATGTCGACCAATGTGCTGGCGGTCACGCTGATGGCCTTTTGCCTGTCGGCCTTCATCATGGATGCGATCGGCGTGCACGGCATCTTCGGCGGCTTCATCCTGGGTGTCTTCATGCCGCGCGGCCTGTTCGTCGCGGAGTTGAAGAAGAAGGTCGAGCCGCTGGCCGTCGTCCTGCTGCTGCCGATGTTCTTCACCTATTCGGGGCTGAACACGCGCATGGACATGGTCAACTCGCTGCCGCTGCTGCTGATCGCGCTCGGCATCCTGGCCGCCTCGATCGCCGCCAAGTTCGGAGCCTGCTATTTCGCGGCACGCGCCTGTGGCGAGGACAATCGCACCGCCATGGGGATCGGCGCGCTGATGAACTCGCGCGGCCTGATGGAGCTGATCATCATCAATATCGGGCTGCAAAAGGGTATTATCGGCCCCACCCTGTTCTCGATGCTGGTGCTGATGGCGATCGTGACGACGATGATGGCCAGCCCGCTGTTCGAATTCGTGTATGGCCGCAAGGCGCGGGTGATGGGCGAGATGGAAACCCTGAACAGCGCGAGCGCGTGAACCGCGCATGTGCCGCAGACCCTGCTCCCGCCTTGGCGAGAGCGGGGTTTGTGGGGAGCGGTGGAAGCCTCATTTGCTTCAAAACCGTCCGTCTGAACCGAAACAATCGCCGTTGCCCCTGCCCTCCGATAGTTTGATCCGCCTGATCTAAAATGTCCGGCAGAGACCGGGGCCGTGCTCCGGTTTGGCTCGCAAGCGCCAAGATGCAGGCCCGGCGGGTCGACAGCCTGGGGCAGGTCAAGAAACCTCGGGATCGCGCACAAAAAAAGGGGCGGCCGAGGCCACCCCTTCTCGTCCGACGGACCGGTCGTTGCCGACCGGCCCTTTCGGCCATGCCGGAAATCAGGCAGTCTTCTTGCGACGACGACGCGACGCAGCGACCAGGCCACCGATGCCGGCGCCGAACAGGGTCAGCGTGGCGGGTTCCGGCACCGAGGTCGGCGCGCTGTTGAAGAAGGTCACATTGTCCAGCTCGAACGCGTCCGAGGAGCTGGCGAACTTAAGGCCACCGATCTTCTGGCCGGTCAGGCTGTTCAGCGTGTACGTGACATACTGATTATACTTGGGATCGGAATAAGCGTTGCCGCCCTCGACGTTCGAACCCGGCGACGCCACGAAATTGCCCGAGAAGCTGTCGATGACGTTGCCCGCAGTATCGAGGATCGACAACAGATTGTACGAGTCGATCGACCCCCAATACAGGCTGACGCTCTCGAAGCCCGACTTGGTCGAGTCGGTTGCCTTCAGCGTTGCGGTCTTGCCGCCGTTGACCGACAGATACTGGGTCGTATCGCCCAGCGGTGCGCTGGTGCCGTTGACATTGCCCGTCTGCAGAACGCCGCCGCCGCTCAGCGAGAAGCCGTTCTGCGTGTAGCTTGCGCCGGTGCCCGCACCGTTGAAGTCGACGGTCGCCGTGCCGTACCGCACCGCCGTCTGATCGCCGGTCGCCGAGGTGACCGTGCCCTTGGTCGGCGCGGTGGTGGTGGTGGTGGCGCTCGCCGGGGTCGAAACCACGACGCCGGTGGCGATACCAGCCACGGCGATCATCCTTGCAATACGAGCCATCTCCAGCCTCCCTGTTTTGTACCGAATATCAATATGTACAGTGTGATGGCCGATAAGACGCGTCATCGCCACACCCGATCCCCACCATCAGCGTCCCGATACGGATCAACCGTCCCGATACGGCGCATTTCCAGCGATGCCATCGGCTTAGGCGGCGCGGCGACGCCGCCGGACCACGCTGGCCAGCCCGGCAAGCCCTGCGCCGAACAGCGCGATCGACGCGGGTTCCGGCACCGAAACCGGAGTTGCACCGAAGAACGAGATGTCATCCACCTCGAAGGCGTGCCCCAGGATATTGGGCGACGAAAAGCGCAGGCCGCCGATCAGTTGCCCGTTGGCGGGATCGATTCGATAGGTGACATAGCGGTTGCTGCTGGCCAGCAGCCCGCCCGATACGTCCGCCCCGGTCAGCCGGTCGATCACCTGACCTGCCATGTCCAGGATATCCAGCACGTTGGCGCTGTCGATCGAACCCCAGTTCAGCGCGATGCCGCCATAGCCGAACTTCGGATCGGCATTCAGGGTCGTCGTGGTGTTGGGCATCGTGACCAGAAACTTGCTGTTATCACCTGCGGGCGCGAGGTAATTCCAGTTGAAGAGCCCCCATTGCGATGACGATGCGACCAGCCCGCCGTTCAGCGAGAAACCATTGGGCAAGCCCGCGTTGAAGTCGACCGTCGTCGATCCCGCGGGCGGCGTCAGCTGTCTGGTGTAGCTGTCATTGGCCTCGGTCGTGAACGTCCCCGGCGCGGCCTGCACCGTGGTCGCGCCCGCCGCCATGATGGCGATCGCCGCAAGTCCGGATGCGAGGCGTGATGCCATGCGGCGATCGAAGCGGATCATGGGTCGTTCTTTCTCTGGGCCAATGCAATTTGCCCGGTCCTATCGCATTCGTGGCGGCGCGAGACAATTCCTTTACCGATCAAAGACTTCCCAAAATCTGTTTCAGGACAAGACATAGTGATTGCCATGCCGACGGGCATTTACCTTATATCAAGGACAGCGGGGTGATAGGAACGCCCCGAGCCATCAACAGGGATGATCCATGAAACGCCGCAAGAAGCTCCTCGTCATTCTGGGCGTCGTGCTCGTCCTTCTGATTCTCGCCGTCACCGTGCGCGGCTTGCTGCGCCGCCCCGCCGATCGTCCGACGCCACCACCGGTCTTTGTCGAGCGCCCCACCGCCGCCGTCGATCCAGCCGTGGCCCAGGCCGCCGCAGCCAAGGCGCCGGGCGACGCCGCCGCGCAGAAGAAGCTGGGCGATGCGATGCTGGCAAAGCGTCGCTTCGACGAGGCCGCCACCGCCTATCGCGCGTCGTTGGCCATCGATCCCAACCAGCCGCTGGCGTGGTCGGCACTGGGCGAAGCGCTGATGCAGACCAGCAATAGCGAGGGCGTCGGCCTGCCCGCCGGTGCGGCGGAGGCCTTCCGCAAGGCGGTGGCACTCGATCCGCGCGATCCGCGTGCCCGCTTCTATTTCGCGATGGAAAAGGATCTGAAGGGCCAGCATGACGAGGCCATTGGCGAGTGGCTCCAGCTTCTTCGCGAAGTGCCTGCCGGGTCCGACGCGGATGAAGCCATCCGGTCGGCGCTGGCCGCCTCGATCAAGCGCAACGTCCAGTTGATCCGTCAGGCCGCCGACGAGGCGGGCCGCGCCCAGCCGCGATACAAGGCTCAGCAATAACCCATCCTATCAGGCGACAGAGAGGCGCGGACGGCGAGAGCGGTCCGCGCCTTTTTTGTGCGCATCGTGGGTGACGGGCCGAGGAGGTTCCGAATATCGCCATGATCAAACAGCTTATCGCGTCATTTAAGACGGCGTTTGCCCATGATGGGATCGGTGGCCCACCTCATCTCATCATGAAAAACATGTCATATTTGCAAAGCAAATTGACTGCCCAGGCAATGATTGCCAAGGCAGCAATATGTCATCCACAACTTACGACAGCTTCGATCCGGAACGCTCGGTCGGCTATCTGACGAAACGCGTCTTCCAACTGGCGCGGATCGGCCTGGAGCCGGTGTTTGCCGATGAGGAAGTCACGCACATCCAGTGGAGCGCGCTGATGGCGCTCCATCACGGGCTTGGCGGTACGGCGGCCGAACTGGCGCGCCACCTCTGCCACGATACCGGCGCGACCACCCGTATTCTCGATACGCTGGAGGAACGCGGCCTGGTCGAGCGAGCGCGCAGCACCACCGATCGCCGGGTCGTCCGCCTGTCGCTGACCGATGCGGGGCGGATCGTGACCGATCGGTGCAAGGAAAAGGTCATGGACTGCTGGGACGGCTGGCTAGCCGACTGGCCGGGCGAGGATGTCGCACGCTTCGTCGGCTACCTGCTTCGCCTGCGCAACACTCTGGAGACCTTCGCATGAAGCGTTTTGCCCTGCTGACCGGCCTGTTGCTGGCAGGCTGTTCGGTGCCGCAGGCGCACCCCGTCGTCACCCCCACCACGCCCGACAGGCTGGGGCTCGGCAATGCACAGGCACCGCTGGTCGCCGCCGAATGGTGGCGCGGGCTGGGCGATCCGCAGCTCGACCGGATCATCGGCGACGCGCTGACCGGCAATCCCTCGCTCGATGTCGCGATGGCGCGGCTTCGGCAGGCGCAGTCGGTGCTCGCCGTGCGTCGTGCCGAGGATGGCCCGTCGGTGACGCTCGACGCGCAGGAACAGTATAACCGCATCTCCGGCCGCTACATCATCCCGCCGCCCTATGCGGGTACGTTGCAATGGCTGGGTCAGGCGCAGGCCAATCTGAACTGGACGATCGACCTGTTCGGGCGACAGGCCGCGGCGATCGACGCGGCGCGCGCTTCCACCCGCGCGGCCATGCTGGACGTCACGGCCGCCCGACTGGCGCTGGCCGGGTCGGTCGCACAGACCTATGTCGAGCTGGCCCGCGCCGAGCGACAGGCGGCGATCGCGCGCCAGACGATCACGACGCGCGGCCGCTCGCTGACCCTGGTGCAGGCGCGGATCCGGCACCAGCTGGCCAGCCAGATCGACGCGACGGGGGCACGGACGCTGCTCGCCCAGGCGCAGGTCGCGCTGGCACGCGCCGAAGCGCAGGCCGCATTGTCGCGCAACGCGCTGGCCGCACTGGCCGGGCGGGGACTGGATTATCCGGCCACGATCGCACCGACCCGGATCGCGTTCGACCGCGCCCTGCCCATCCCCGCCACGGTGCCCGCCGACCTGCTGTCTCGGCGTCCCGACATCGCCGCATCCCTTGCCCGGATCGACGCCGCCGCCAAGGGACAGGAGGTCGCGCGCAAGGCGTTCCTGCCCAACGTCAATCTGACGGCGCTGGCCGGCTTCCAGGCGGTCGGGCTGGGCAATCTGTTCACCGCCGATGCGGGCACGGTGGGCGCGGGCCCCGCCATCCATCTGCCGATCTTCGACAGCGGACGACTGCGCGCGGGCCTGGCGGGCGCGACCGCCGCGCTCGACCTGGCCACCGCCGACTATAACGACCGCGTCGTCGGCGCGGTGCGCGAGGCCGCCGATGCCGTCACGCGCAGCCGCACCATCGCCAACGAGCGCGCCCGCCAAGCCGAGGTCACGCGCGGCCTGGCCGAAACCCGCCGACTGAACGCCATTCGCGTATCGAGCGGCCTGCAATCGCAACTCGGGCTGATCGACCCCGACATCCGCCAGTTGGAGGCCGATCAGGCCGACGCCAACCTCGCCGCCGATGCGGTCCAGGCGCGTATCGCGCTGGCCGTCGCCCTGGGCGGCGGTTTCTCTTCTTCCTCGCAAGGTATCCCGCAATGAGCGACACCGAAGCCGCCCCCTCCCCGGCTCCCTCGGCACCGACCACCCAGGCTCCGACCGGCGGCAAGCCCAAGGCGCGCAAGACCGGCCTGATCATCCTGGCGGCGGTCGTCGTGATCGCCGCGATCGTGTGGGCAGTGTTCCACTTCCTGCTCGCCACACCTGAGGAGGAGACCGACGACGCCTATGTCGCGGGGGACGTGGTGGCGATCACCGCCCGCGATCCTGGGCAGGTGCTGGCCATCCATGCCGACAATACCCAAACGGTAAAGGCCGGTGCGCCCCTGCTCGACCTCGACCCTGCGACCGCCGATGTCGGCCTGGCCGCCGCCGCCGCCGATCTGGCGCGCGCGGTGCGTTCGACCCGCGCCGACTTCACCAAGGTCAACCAGAGCGGTGCCGCGATCGTCCAGGCCGAGGCCGAACTGGCCCGCGCGCGGACCGATTACGCCCGCCGCCAGGGCGCCGCCGCCGAGGGCGCGGTGTCGGGTGAGGAACTGTCGCACGCCGCCGATGCGGTAAAGGTCGCGACCGCCAGCCTGACGCTCGCCCGCGCCCAGGCGGCCCAGACCCGCAGTGCCGTGCAGGGCACCGACGTGAACACCAATCCGGCCGTCATGGCCGCGATCGCCGCCTATCGTCGCGCCGCGATCACCCGCAACCACATGCACATCATCGCGCCGATCGACGGCGTCGTCGCGCAGCGCACGGTGCAGGTGGGTCAGCAGGTGGCCGCAGGAACGCCGCTGATGGCGGTCGTCCCGCTCGACCGGCTGTGGATCGACGCCAATTTCCGCGAAACCCAGCTGCGCGACCTACGCATCGGCCAGCCCGCGACGATCACCGCCGACATGTATGGCGGCAAGATCGTCTATCACGGCAAGGTCGTCGGCCTGGGTGCGGGCAGCGGCAATGCCTTTGCTCTGCTGCCGCCGCAAAATGCCAGCGGTAACTGGATCAAGATCGTGCAGCGCGTGCCCGTGCGCATTGGGCTGGATGCCAACGAACTGCGCCGGAATCCCTTGCGCGTCGGCCTGTCCGCGACCGTGACGGTCGACACCACCGACCAGAACGGCCCGCGCATCGGCACCGCCGCGAACCAGACGTACAAGACCAGCACGACCGACGCCAACGACCCGGCGGTCGAGGCCCGGATCGCTCAGATCATCGCGGCCAACCGCTGATGGCCGGGGCCCCTGCACGGGGCGGCGCGGGGGATGGCCCCGCGCCGCTGAAAGGCGCATCGCTCGCGCTGATCGCCTTTGCGCTGGCGCTGGGCACCTTCATGCAGGTGCTCGATTCGACGATCGCCAATGTTTCGCTGCCCACCATCGCAGGCAATCTGGGCGTCAGTTCGGACAATTCGACCTGGGTCGTCACCGCCTTTGCCGTCGCCAACGGCGTGGCGGTGCCGCTGACCGGGTGGCTGATGGGTAAGTTCGGGGTGGTGCGGACCTTCTGCGTCTCGGTCTTCCTGTTCACCGTCGCGTCGTTCCTGTGCGGGATCGCGTGGAACCTGTCTTCGCTGATCGGTTTCCGCATCCTGCAGGGCGCGGTGTCGGGGCCGATGATCCCGGGCAGCCAGGCGCTGCTGATCTCGATCTTCCCGCCGCAGAAACGGTCGACCGCGCTCGGCATCTGGTCGATGACCACCCTCGTCGCGCCGATCATGGGCCCGATCCTGGGCGGATACATCTCCGACAATTATCACTGGAGCTGGATCTTCCTCATCAACGTCCCCGTAGGGCTGTTCTGCGCGGGCGTGTGCTGGCGCGGGCTTTCCAGCCGCGAGACACCGACCCGCAACCTGCCGATCGACAAGGTCGGCCTGATCATGCTGGTCGTCTGGGTCGGCGCGCTCCAGATGATGCTGGACCTGGGCAAGAACGACGACTGGTTCCATTCGCCGCGGATCGTGGTGATGACCGTGGTGGCGATCGTCGGCTTCGTCGCCTGGCTGATCTGGGAGCTGACCGACGCCAATCCGGCGGTCGACCTGTCGCTGTTCAAGGGGCGCAATTTCAGCATTGGCACGCTCGCCTTCTGCCTCGGCTATGCAGTGTTCTTCGCCAACACGCTGCTGCTGCCGCTCTGGCTCCAGACCCAGCTGGGCTATACCGCGACCTGGGCGGGGCTCGTCGCGGCGCCCAGTGGCGCGGTGGCGGTCGTGCTCACCCCCATCGTCGCGCGCCTGTCGGGCAAGGTCGATGCCCGGATCATGGCGACCATCGCCTTCGTCGCATTCGGCGTATCCTATTGGATGCGATCGGGGCTCAACACCCAGGCGAGCTTCAGCGACTTCGTCCTGCCCCTGATGGTGCAGGGGATCGCGATGAGCACCTTCTTCCTCGCCATGCTGACCATCGCGCTGGACGGCGTGCCACAGGCGCGTATCCCCTCGGCCACGGGCATCTCCAACTTCGCGCGCATCACGGCAGGCAGTTTCGCCGCTTCGCTGACCACGACCATGTGGGACCGGCGCGAAGCGATGCACCAGGCTCATTTGTCCGAAGCGATCGGCCAGGGCCCGGTGTGGCAGATGGCGAAGACCGGCCTGAACCATCTGGGCCTGACCGACACCCAGGCCGCCGCCGCCGTCACCCGGCAAATGGTGGGTCAGGCCTATCTGCTGGCCTCGACCGACATCTTCTACGTGTCGGCCGGGCTGTGCGTCGTACTGGCCGCTCTGACCTGGTTCACCCGGCGTCCCAAGCCGCATGACGGCCCGATCGCAGCGGATTGATGCAAATTTCCTCCCCTGCAAGGGGGGAGGTGGCAGGGCAAGGCCCTGACGGAGGGGGGCTTCCACGAGGAATGTCCTACGCGGAAAGCCCCCTCCACCACGCTGCGCATGGTCCCCCTCCCCGTACCGGGGAGGATTTGCTACGCTCCCCGAAAAGGGAGAGCGATGATGCTGAAAACGCTGATGATGATGGCGCTCGTCCCGGTGGCGCAGGCGCCGTCCGATCCGCATCTGCCGGCCAAGGTGGTCGATACCGTCGCCCCCACCCTGCCCGCTGGCCTGAGGCACGGCGTCCTGATCGTCTCGAAGACCAATGGCTGGCGGCATTTCGAACATATCCCGCATTCCAACGCGGTGCTGGCCGACATCGCCACGGGTCTTAAGCGTCCCAGCTTCACGACGGAGAATGCCGCCGTCTTCAACGACGACCAGCTTTCGCATTTCTCGGTCGTCGTACTGAATAGCGCCAGCGGCGAGTTCATGACCCCGGATCAGCAGGCCGCGCTGGCCCGCTTCGTCGCGCGCGGCGGCGGCATCGTCGCGCTGCATGCGGCGGGCGATAACAGCCACACCGCGCCCTGGTATGTCGACACCATCATCGGCACGACCTTTACCGGCCACCCCAATGGTGCCGACCATATCCAGCCCGCCCGCGTCGAGATCGTCCAGCCGCGCCATCCCATCATGGCGGGCGTTAAAACACCCTGGACACCGCGCGACGAGTGGTACAGCTTCGATGGCAACCCGGCCGCCAAGGGGATGACCGTCCTCGCCCAGTTGGACGAGGCGAGCTATCGTCCCGGCGACAGCCTACGCATGGGCACCCACCCGATCATGTGGATCAACCCGCGCGCCAAGGGCCATGTCTTCTATTCGGCACTGGGGCACGAGCCGCAGCTTTATGACGATCCCGATTATCGCCGCATCCTGACCAACGCGATCCGCTGGGCCGCGGCGCGGTGATCAGCACTCGACGACGTTGACCGCTAGGCCGCCGAGGCTGGTTTCCTTATATTGGGATTTCATGTCCTCGCCGGTCTGGCGCATCGTCTCGATCACCTGGTCCAGGCTGACGATGTGCTTGCCGTCGCCGTGCAGCGCCAGATAGGCGGCGTTGATCGCCTTGATCGCGCCCATCGTGTTGCGTTCGATACACGGGATCTGGACCAGCCCGCCGATCGGGTCGCAGGTCAGGCCCAGATTATGCTCCATGCCGATCTCGGCCGCATTCTCGACCTGGGCCGCGCTGCCGCCCAAGGCCGCCGCCAGCCCCGCCGCCGCCATCGAACAGGCGACGCCGACCTCGCCTTGGCAGCCCATTTCGGCCGCCGAGATCGACGCGCGCTTTTTGTAGAGCATCCCCACCGCCGCGGCGGTCAGCAGCAGCGTGCGGACCCCGTCGCGCGTCGCGCCGTGGACGAAGGCTTCGTAATAACGCAGCACCGCCGGGATGACGCCCGCCGCCCCGTTGGTCGGCGCGGTGACGACCCGCCCACCGGCCGCATTCTCTTCATTGACCGCCAGCGCCCACAGGCTGACCCATTCGAAGACCAGGCTGGGGTCGGTGCGCGGGCCTCGGTCGAGCAGCTTCTGCTTGATCGCCTGCGCCCGCCGCTGAACCTTCAGCCCGCCCGGAAGGATGCCCGAGGCCGCACAGCCGCGTTCGATCGCCGCGCACATGGCATCGCGCACCCGGTCGAGGAAACCATCGGTTTCGCTGTCTTCGCGCCACGCCGCCTCGTTGGCGCGGACGATCTGGGCGATCGACAGTCCGGTTTCCTCGGTCCGCTCGAGCAGTTCGGCACCGGAGGCGAAGGGATGCGCCAGCCGCCTGTTGGTCCGCGTCGGCTCGGCCCCCTCCATCCGGATCGCGCCGCCGCCGATCGAATAGAAACGGCGGATGACCGCGCTGCCGTCCGCCAGGAAAGCCGTGAAGACCATGCCGTTGGGGTGCGCGGGCAGGAAACCCGGCCGGAACAGCAAATCCGCCTCATGATCGAAGGGGATGGCGTGGCGTCCGTCCAGCGTGATCCGCCCGGTGCCGGTGATATCGGCCAGAAGCGCCTCGATCGTATCGGGGTCGACCGTCTCGGGTGTCTCCCCCGCCAGGCCGAGCAGGACCGCGCGGTCGCTATGATGCCCGCGCCCGGTCAGCGACAGCGAGCCGAACAATTCGGCCTGCACCCGCACCGGCATCAGCCCGGTGTCGAGCATTTCGGTCGCAAAGGCCTTGGCCGCGCGCATCGGGCCGACGGTGTGCGAGCTGGACGGGCCGATGCCGATCGTGAACAGCTCGGTGACGCTGACGGCGGCGACACTGTCCTCGCCACGGGGCAGCGTGATCGCGGGAGTGACTGGCAGGGTCAAGATAGTTCCGATTGTTACGACTTTGCCACTGCGTAGCGCAACGATCGGGAACTGACCAGCCCGGCCTTGTGCCGGGGCCGGCGAATCAGGTCAGCGGTGCCAGGATCTCGAACGCCTCGGGCGCCAGCGGCGTCTGGAACTGGCAGCCCGCCGCGAAGTCCGTTGCCCAGACGACGTCGGCGGCGACCTCCCCCACCTGCGGCAGGCGCAACAGGATCCGCGATCCCCGGCTGAGCGACGTATAGGTCTGGAGCCTCGCCCCCTGAACCGAAATGTCCAGCACCCGGCATAGCGCGCGGGCAAGCCCGCCACGGTCCAGGTCGGCATCCAGGACCGTTGTCGCACGCGGCGAGCGGCGGGTATCCGGATGGGCGGGTTCAAATTCAGCGGCGAACATGCGGCAATGCTACGCGTCGCTGGTTAATAGAGCGCAAACCGCGTTCCGAAAATTTTCGCCACCCCCGAACGCAAGAGGTCCGGCACTCCCCGAGGGAAGCACCGGACCCATGTCAACGCGCCGATAGGGCGAATCGATTACTTGCGGAGCGTCAGACCACCGCCGAAACGCTTGTTGAAGCGCGCGACCTGACCGCCGGTGTCCAGCAGCGAGCCACGGCCGCCGGTCCAGGCCGGGTGCGCCAGCGGATCGATGTCCAGCTGCATCGTGTCGCCTTCCTTGCCCCAGGTGGAGCGGGTTTCGAACACGGTGCCGTCGGTCATCTGGACCTTAATCATGTGATAGTCGGGGTGCGTATCGGTCTTCATGATAGTGCTCCGGAACATGGCTGGTTCCGACCAGCCTGGAAACAGGAAGCGCGGCCCATAGCGGACCGCGCCCCCTTAGTCAAAATCGCGGCTCGGCCGGATCAGGCGGCCTTGGGCGGATCGGCGATCATCGCGGTGAAGTTCGCCTCGGCGACGGTCACCCCGTCGATCTTGGCGACACCGGCGAACTTACAGACGCTCGAGCGCTTCTGCACGAACGTCACCTCCAGGTGGAGGAGAACACCGGGTTCCACGGGCTTGCGGAACTTGGCCCCGTCGATCGCCATGAAATAGACGAGCTTGCCCGACCCCGCGAGGCCCAGGCTTTCCACCGCCAGGACACCGGCGGCCTGCGCCAGCGCCTCGACGATCAGCACGCCCGGCATGATCGGACGGCCCGGGAAATGGCCCTGGAAGAAGCCCTCGTTGATCGTCACCGCCTTTACCGCGCGGATCGACGTGTCGAGGACGATCTCCTCGACACGATCGACCAGCAGCATCGGGTAACGGTGCGGCAGGGCCGCCATGACCCGCCCGATATCGAGCGGGCCCATGGTGGTCTTTTCCGACTCGCTCACGGACGAATTACCGGCCGCTGCTCTGGCGACGCGCCGGGGCGGTCGCGGCGGGGGCGGCGGCAGGCGCGGCACCTGCGGCGGCACCCTGCTGGCCCTGCTGGCCGGGCTGCCAGTTGGCGGGCGGCGTGATGCTGACGGTCGGGACCAGCTTGTCGAGCTCGGCCGTCACGGCCGAGGTGATGTCGGCGGTCGGCTGCATGAACAGCACCGCCTGCGGGCTGACCAGCAGGCTGACATTCTTGGCGCGAACGGCGTTCTGCACCGCTTCGCCCAGACGGGCCTGGATCTGCTCGATGGCGTAACCCTGCGCGCGCGCAGCGGGCTGGGTCAGGCGGGCGAGTTCCTGCTCACCGGCCTGCTGACGGGTCTGGATCGACTGGGCCTGGGTACGCAGCGCCGCTTCGTTGGCATTGGGGGCCGAACGGGCGGTCTGGAACGCCTGGACCAGCGGCTCCAGCTCGCGGCCGATCGCGGCGCGGCGGGCTTCGGCCTGATCGAGCTGGGCCTTGTAGGTCGTCTCGATCTGCTGGCGGGCGGCGGTCCAGGCGCGCGAACCGGCGATCGCACCCTGCGGGTCGGCGACGGCCACGCCGTTCACCTGCGCGCTGGCGCTGGTCGCGACGGTCGCGGCGGGCGCGACGAGGGCCGCCGCGAGGAGGAGCTTGGAAATCGTCTTCATCAGAACTGCGTCCCTACGTTGAAAGTGATGAGCTTGGGGTCGTCGCCCGGCTGCGTGACCAATGCCTTGGCAAGGTCGATGCGCAGCGGTCCGAACGGTGAATTCCAGTTCACACCGACACCGATCGAAACACGCGGCCGCCACGTGCCGCCATAGAATTGCTCGACCGCATAGCTGGTATTCTGGGCCACCGTGTTCGCGCTGGTGCCCGAACAGGCGCCGCCCGACGTCGCCGAGAAGCCGACGGCGCAGGTCGTGAACTGACCCGCATTGTCCGCCCCGGTCGGCACGACATACAGCTGGCGACCCTGGCCATCCACGGCCAGCGCAGGCGCCAGCGTCGGCGAGCCGTCCTTGTTGAACAGCAGGTTGCCGCTGGCATCGCGCGCCTGCGGGAAGTTGAGCGACGGCAGCGGACGGGTGATACCCCACAGGCTGCCCGCCTGGACGTAGATGCTGGGGCGCAGGCCCATTTCACGCGCGCCCGAACCCAATGGCAGTTCCAGCTCGGCGCGGGCGAGATAGTAAGCGCGGCCACCCAGCGCGTCGTCGACGATCTGGTCGCGATCGGTCTGGCGCGACTGGCTGCCGTCCGCACCGATGACGTAAGGGATACGCAGCACGCGCGGGCCGACGCCGCGAATGTCGAAGCCGCGGAACTGCGGCTCGCCCAGATAGAAGCGGTCGACGATGCGGACCGGATCGATGCCCGGACCACGGCTGCTCTCCAACGAGTGAATATAGCCGCCCTCGCCCTGCAGCGAGAACACGAAGCCCTTACCGAGCCCCTTGAACTTGGCCGCCTGTGCACGGGTGCGGATATATTTCACGTCACCGCCCAGACCCGCAAAGTCCTGGCTGAACGAGAATTGCTGGCCCGCCGTCGGACGCAGGCGGCTGTTGAGGCTGTCGAAGATCAGCGAGTAGCCGACCGACGAGGTCCAGCGATTGCCGATCGAGTCGCACAGATAGCGGCCCGCCTGCTGGAAGTTGCAGGTGCCGTCCGCGTTGAAGAAGGACGACGCCAGGCCGACCTCGTCATAGGTCAGGCCATAGCGGCCCGACAGCGACCAATATTCGGTCAGCGGCACGCCCGCGCGAACCTGGAAGCCGGTCGACACCTGGCTGTAGGTCGTCTGGCGGGTGGTGCCCAGATAGTTGAACGAGTTGAAGTCGCGGCGGAACACGTCGACGCCCAGCGCGATATTCTTGTCAAACACGTAAGGCTCGGTAAAGCCGAGTTCGATCGACTTCGAATAGGCCGAATAGTTCACGCCGGCGCGCAGTTCCTGGCCCTTGCCGCGGAAGTTGCGCTGGGTGATATTCGCCTGAATGATAAAGCGTTCCAGCGACGAGTAACCCGCCGACAGCTGCAGCGAGCCGGTCGATTGTTCCTCGACATTGGTTTCCAGCACGATGCGGTCGGGCGTCGAACCGGGGTTCTGCTTGATCTCCAGCTTTTCCTGAAAATAGCCGAGCGAGTTGATGCGATCCTGGCTGCGGCGGACCTGGAAGCTGTTGAAGGCATCGCCTTCGGCCACGCGGATTTCGCGGCGGACGACCTTGTCCTGCGTCTGCGTATTGCCGTTGATGTCGATCCGCTCGACATAGGTGCGCTTGGCTTCGGCGATGTTGAACGTGATCGACATCGTCAGCGCTTCCTTGTCGCGCTGGAAATCGGGTTCGACGTTCGTGAAGGCATAGCCGAACAGGCCCGCCGTCTGGCTGAGGCTGTCGATCGAGTCCTCGACCTGCTTGGCGTTGTACCAGTCGCCCTTCTTCATGGGCAGCGACTGGGCCAGCTTGGCATTGTCGAAGTCGCGGATCTGGCTGTCGACCTTGACGTCACCGAACTTGTAGCGGGGGCCTTCCTCCACCACGTAGGTGATGATGAAGTCCTTCTTGTCCGGCGTCAGCTCGGCGACCGCGCTGGTCACGCGGAAATCGGCATAGCCGTTCGTCAGGTAGAACAGACGCAGCTTCTGCTGATCGGCGGCCAGGCGATCCTGGTCGTAGCTGGTGGCCGACGACAGGAAGCGGAACCAGCGCGACTGCTTGGTGTACATCGCACCGCGCAATTCGTCGTCGGAGAATTTCTCGTTGCCCAGGATGTTGATCTGGCGAACCTTGGACTTCGGGCCCTCGCTGATCTCGAACACCACGTCGACGCGGTTTTGGTCGAGATTGACCATCTTGGGTTCGACAACCGCGCCGAAACGGCCCTGCCGGCGATACAGCTCGACGATGCGCGCGACGTCCTGGCGAACCGCGGTCCGGGTGAAGATCTGCCGCGGCGCGAGCTTGATCTCCTTCTTGATCTTGTCTTCCTTCAGGCGCTTGTTGCCCTCAAGGATGACCCGGTTGATGATCGGGTTCTCGCGCACGCGCAGCACGATGTCGCCGCTCTCGACGCCGGTGATCGAGAAGTCCGCGAACAGCTCCGACGCCTGAAGATCCTTCAGCGCCTGGTCCAGCGTTTCCGGCGTGTAGGGAATGCCGACCCGCAGCTTGGTATAGGAGAGCACCGTCTCGGGCTCGATACGCTGGGCGCCCTCGACGCGCAGCGTCTTGATCGTGCGGACCGGCGCAGGCGCCACCGCCTGGACCGGCGCGGCGCCTGCCGCGGGTGCGCCCGGCCCCGTACCCGGCGCAGTCTGCGCCATGACGGGAACACCCGACAGCATCGTGCCCGCCAGCAACATGGCGCCTGCGCGCACCGTCTTCATACCCGTCATCGCTGTCACAAAACCCACCCCAGAAAAGTCGAACCGACCCCTGTCGTCCTCGCGCCCTGCCCCATCGGCGTCACCCGATCAAGCCAGCGATATTTTTCCATAGCCCGAAATTGCCGAGATCGTTGAACGTTACGAACAGCATCAGGGCCAGGATCGCGACCAGACCGCCACGAAACGCCCACTCCTGAGCCGCCGGCTCCAGGGGGCGTCGTCGCACCGCTTCGATCGCATAGAAGAAAAGATGACCGCCATCCAGCATCGGCACTGGCAACAGGTTGATGAACCCCAGATTGATGGACACCAGCGCGATGAAGAAAACAAAGGCGTCGAGGCCCAGCGAGATCTGCTCGCCCGACACCTTGGCGATCGAAAGCGGCCCGCCCAGTTCCTTGGCGGAGCGTCGCCCGGTGATGACCTGGCCCAGCGTCTCGACCATCATGCGGACGATCTCGCCGGTTCGTTGCACCGCCACGACGGGCGCGCGGAGCAGGCTGACCGGCCGCATGTCGACCGTGCCCGCACCGCGCAGGCCCAGGCGGCCGACCCGGTATTCGTTGCCGAACCGGTCGCGCTGCACATCGGTGCCGATGGTGGCATCGGTCGTGAACGCCCGACCGTCGCGTGTCGCTTCGATCGTCACCCGCTCGCCAGCGCGGATCTGCACATAGCGGGCGATGTCGGCGAAATCGGTGACGGCGCGTCCGTCGATCGCTGTCACCCGGTCACCGGCGCGCAGGCTCGACGCGGCGGCCGCGCTGCCCGGCGCCACCTGTCCGACGACCGGCGGCACCACCATCTCGCCATAAGCATAGGCGAAGCCCGCCAGGATCAGGATGGCGGCGACAAAATTGATCGCCGGGCCCGCCGCGACGATGATCGCGCGCTGCCACACGGGCTTGGCCTGGAACGTCCGCGCGCGCTCCTCGGGCGGCAGCGAGAGCCAGGCGGCATCCGCCTGGCTGGCCGGGTTCATGTCGCCCGCGAACTTCACATAGCCGCCCAGCGGCAGCCAGCCGATCTTCCACCGAGTATCGCGCTTGTCGGTAAAGCCGAAAATCTCGCGTCCGAACCCGATCGCGAAAGTATCGGCTTTCACGCCGAACAGCCGCCCGGCGAGGTAATGCCCCATCTCGTGCACGAACACGAGCGGGCCGATGGCAAGAACAAAGGCCAGGATGGTCAACAACAGGCCGGGGGCTTGGCTCAAACGATGCAATCCTCAACACGCTCGGCCGCCAGTTCCCGCGTGCGCGCATCGACGGCGATCACCGCGTCGAGCGTTTCCGGCGGGGCCGGGTCGTAGCGATGGAGAATATCCTCGACGATTGCGGCAATTTCGAGGAAGCCGATACGCCGCGCCAGAAACGCCGCGACGGCGACTTCATTTGCGGCGTTCAGGATGGCCGGAGCCGCACCGCCTGCCTCCAGCGCCGCACGCGCCAGCCGCAGTGCGGGAAAGCGCACCGGGTCGGGCGCGGCAAAGTCCATCCGCCCCAGCGCGACCAGGTCCAGCGGCGCCATCGGCGTCGGCATCCGGTCGGGCCAGGCCAGGCAATGCGCGATTGGCACCCGCATATCGGACGGCCCCAGCTGGGCCAGCATCGACCCGTCGATATAATCGACGGCCGAATGGATCACCGATTGCGGATGAAGCACGATCTCGATCCGGTCGGCGGGCACGGGGAACAGCCGCGCCGCCTCGATCAGTTCGAGGCCCTTGTTCATCATCGTGGCGGAGTCGACCGAGATTTTCGCGCCCATCGACCAGTTGGGGTGCGCCACCGCCTGTTCGGGGGTGACGCGGCGCATGTCCTCTGTCGTCCACTCGCGGAACGGGCCGCCGCTGGCGGTCAGGACGATCCGGCGCACCCGCTCGGGCCGCTGGAAATCGAAACACTGATAGATGGCGTTGTGCTCGCTATCGGCAGGAAGCAGCGTCGCCCCCGCCTTCGCCGCTGCCGCCAGCACCACCTCGCCCGCCGAGACGAGCGGCTCCTTATTGGCCAGCACCACCGTGCCGCCATTGGCGATCGCGGCCATGGCGGGCTCCAGCCCGGCGCAACCCACGATCGCGCCCATCGTCCAGTCGGCGGGCATGGCCGCCGCCTCGATGATCGCGGCACGGCCGCCCGCCACCTGGGTGTCGGTCCCGGCCAGCGCCTTGCGCAGTGCGGGCAGGCAGCTTTCGTCGGCCACCACTGCCCATTCGGCGCGAGTCCGCCGGGCCGCCGCCGCCAGCTTGCCGACGTCGCAATTCGCGGTCAGCGCACGGATACGGTAGCGCTCGGGCTCCCGCTCGATCAGGTCCAGCGTCGAGGTGCCGACCGAACCGGTCGCACCGAGAATCGTCACGCTACGCATCAGAACAGGTCCGGCAACAGGATCAGAAGGGCGGCGATGGGCGCGACCGGCACGATGCCGTCCAGCCGGTCCATCACGCCGCCATGGCCGGGCAGGACGTTACCGCTGTCCTTGACGCCCGCGCGCCGCTTCAGCGCGCTCTCGAACAGGTCACCGCCTTGCGCCAGCACCGCCAGGAACGGCGTGGCGACCACAAGATGCAGCGGCAGGCCATGCGCCCAGCGCATGATGAGCGCGAGCAGCGTCGCCGCCCCCACCCCGCCGATCAGGCCCGACCACGTCTTGGCCGGGCTGATCGAAGGCGCGAGCTTGGGGCCGCCGAACTGGCGCCCGACGAAGAACGCGCCGCTGTCACAGGCCCAGACCAGCGCCATCGCCCAGAGCGACAGGGCCAGGCCATCGTCATGCAGGCGAATCGCCAGCAGCGAAAAGACCGGCAGGCCGACATAAAGCGCACCGACGCCGAATTCCGGGCGGCGCGACACGATGGTCAGGAAGAAGAATGTGGCCGCGATCAGGCCCAGCGCAAAAAAGCCGGGTCCGGCGGCAAGACCGGGCGCCATGATCGCCAGCGGCACCGAGAGCGCGAACTGCGCCAGCCGCTTGCGCGAACGGTCGACCTTCAACAGGTCCGACCATTCGGCCATCATGAACAGCCCGACGACGACCGCGAGCAACCAGAATGCCAGGCCACCCAGCGCCAGACACAGGCTGGCGACCGCGATCATGACGATGCTGGCCAGCACCCGCTTGGTCAGGTTGGACATGCTCTTGACCGGGGCCGCATCGGGCGTCCCGGTCGGCGGGATTTCAGGATCGGTCACAGGCCGCCGAAACGCCGGTGTCGTCGGCCGAACTCGGCCACCGCATCGGCAAGCGCGGCTTCGTCGAAATCGGGCCAAAGCGTATCGACGAATAGCAATTCGGCATAGGCCGCCTGCCACAACAGGAAATTCGACAGGCGCTGTTCACCCGACGTGCGGATGACCAGGTCGAGCGGCGGCAGGCCGTTCGTCTGCAATTCGCCCTCGATCGCCTCGGGCGTGATCGCATGCGCATCGATTTCGCCGCCCGCGACCTTCAGTGCCAACCGCTTGGCGGCCTCGACCAACTCGGCCTGTGCGCCGTAATTCAGCGCGATTGCCAGGATCGGGCCGGTATTGGCCGACGTCCGCGCGACCGCGTCGTCGATCATCGCGACCAGATCGGTCGGAAAACGATGATAGTCACCGATTACCCGCAGCCGGACATTGTCCGACACCAGTTCGGCCAGGTCCTTGCGCAGGAAGATGCGCAACAGACCCATCAGGTCGCTGATCTCTGTTTCGGGCCGCCGCCAGTTTTCCGAGGAAAAGGCGTAGAGCGTCAGCGCCTCGATCCCCTGCGCCCGTGCCGCGCGCGCGATACGGCGCACGGCATCCACCCCGGCCTTGTGACCGGCGAAGCGGGGCAGCAGACGGCGTTTGGCCCAGCGGCCATTGCCGTCCATGATGATCGCGACGTGACGCGGGACCGCACCCGTATCGGGCACGGCCACCAGCGACCCCAGAGCCGTCTGGGCCGAGGCGGCCGGAGGACTCACTTGCCCAGGATTTCCTTTTCCTTGGCCGCCGCTGCCGCATCCAGCTCGGCGACGGTGGCGTCGGTCAGCTTCTGGACCTCGGTCTCGTGACGCTTGCGCTCGTCCTCGCCGAACACGCCCTTCTTCTCGTCGGTCTTCAGGCTGTCCATGCCGTCGCGACGCACGTTGCGCACCGCGATGCGCGCGCCCTCGGCATATTTGTTGGCCAGCTTGGCGAGTTCCTTGCGGCGCTCCTCGGTCAAGTCGGGGATCGGCAGGCGCAGCGTCTGGCCGTCATTGATCGGGTTCAGGCCCAGACCCGCCGAGCGGATCGCCTTTTCCACCGACGAGACGTTCGACTTGTCCCACACCTGGACCGACAACATACGCGGCTCCGGCGCCGAGACGGTGGCGACCTGGTTCAGCGGCATGTGGCTGCCATAGACCTCGACCGTCACCGGATCGAGCAGCGCGGTCGACGCGCGACCGGTGCGCAGGCCGTTCAGGTCGTGCTTCAGCGATTCGACCGCGCCCTGCATGCGGCGCTCGAGGTCGGACTTGTCATAGGCTGGCATGATTTAAGCTCCTGTATTCTGGACGATCGTCGACACACCCTGGCCCGACAGCACGGCACCGAAATTGCCATGTTCGCGGATGTTGAAGACGACGATCGGGATGTTGTTGTCGCGGCACAGCGCGATGGCCGAGGCGTCCATGACCTTCAGGTCGTCGGACAGGACCGTGGAATAGCTGACCGTGTCGTAGCGGGTGGCGGTCGCGACCTTCTTGGGGTCGGCATCGTACACGCCGTCGACGCTCGTGCCCTTGAACAGCGCGTCGCACTTCATCTCGGCGGCGCGCAGCGCGGCACCGCTGTCGGTGGTGAAGAAGGGCGAGCCGACACCGGCGGCGAAGATCACCACGCGGCCCTTTTCCAGATGCCGCATCGCGCGGCGTCGGACAAAGGGCTCGCACACGCTCGACATCGGGATCGCCGACTGGACGCGGGTGTCGACGCCGATCTGCTCCAGGGCATTCTGGACGGCCAGCGCGTTCATGACGGTCGCCAGCATGCCCATATAATCGGCGGTCGCCCGCTCGATCCCCTTGGCCGCCGCCGACAGTCCGCGGAAGATATTGCCGCCGCCGACGACGATGCACAGCTCATAGCCCTGGGCACGGACATCGGCGATCTCCTGCGCCACGCGCGCGGTGATGTCGGGCGAGATGGCCAGGCCACCCTCCCCCATAAGGACCTCACCCGACAGTTTCAGAAGGATACGTTTGAAAGGCGGGGTGGTCATCGTTTCTCGTGTCTTGGCCATGAAAGTGGCGCGGACCTTAGGCGGCGACCGGGCGGCGGGCAACCATGGAGCGGTGGGTCGCGGGGATTTTCGTGGGACGGTTCCCAGTCCACGCGGCCCGGGCGGTCCGATCGCTGCTCAGGACAAGCGGCGCAATCAAACGCCGTTCTTTCCTGCGCTTGCTCGGAAAGAGGGACCGTCGCGCGTGCCATGACGGAGGGGCCAGGCGGGCCCCCTCGACCATGTCCTGCGGCCGCGCGCGCCTCCCCAAGCCCAGCTTGGGGAGGATCGGACAGGCCACTTTACGCCCGTTCACCCTTCCGCATCGCTCGGGGCGGACGAAGGTGAGAAATCAGGTCACACCCCGGAGGCACCGGAAACAAAAAAGGAGCGGCCACCCTGCGGCAGCCGCTCCCCTTTCACCTGACCGTCCCATCACGGGACGATGCCGGAATTACGCCTTTTGCGGAACGCCCGAAGCGGCAGCGACTTCGGCGGCGAAGTCCGACGCTTCCTTCTCGATGCCCTCGCCCAGCTGGAAGCGGACATAGTCCACCAGCTTGATCTCGGCACCGGCGTCCTTGGCGGCCTTGGCCACCACGTCGCTGATCTTGGTCTTGCCGTCCATCACGAACAGTTGGCTGACCAGCGCGTGCTCCTTGCGGTACTTGGCGATGCCGCCTTCGACCATCTTGGCGATGATGTCGGCGGGCTTGCCCGATTCGGCGGCCTTTTCGGTCGCAATCGCGCGCTCACGCTCGATCTCGGCCTCGTCCAGATCGGCCTCGTTCAGCGCCTTCGGGAAGGCGGCGGCGACGTGCATGGCCAGGTCGCGACCCAGCTTCTGCAGAACCTCGTCCGAGGCATCCGATTCCAGCGCGACGAGCACGCCGATCTTGCCCAGGCCCGGCGCCTGCTGGTTGTGGACGTAGGACACGACCGCGCCCTTCGACACTTCGAGGCGCTTGGCGCGACGCAGCGACTGGTTCTCACCGATCGTGGCGACGTTGTTGGTCAGCACTTCGGCGACGGTGCCGCCCTGCGGCATCGCTTCGGCCTTCAGCGCTTCCACGTCGTCGCTGGTCTTCAGCGCGATCGCGGTCACGTCCTTCACGAACGCCTGGAACTGGTCGTTCTTGGCGACGAAGTCGGTTTCCGAATTCACTTCGACGGCAGCGCCGACGGTGCCGTTGGTGGCGACGCCGACCAGGCCTTCGGCTGCGGTACGGCTCGACTTCTTCTGCGCGGCCGCCAGGCCCTTCGTGCGCAGCCAATCCAGCGCGGCGTCCATGTCGCCAGCGGCTTCGTTGAGCGCCTTCTTGCAGTCCATCATGCCCGCGCCGCTCTTTTCGCGCAGGTCCTTGACCATCGCTGCGGTGATATCGGCCATTGTCTCAATCCTCTGTCTGAAAAGGGGGATGCGGGTAGGGCCGCCCCATCGGAGGCGGCCCTTAGCACGGCTTGCATGTCAAGCCGATGTCATCGGCCGGAGGCAGTGCCCGCCCGGCCGATGATCGCCCCGCCCGCATCGCGGGGCATGTTCCACGCGATTACGCGTCGATCTGGCGCTCGGCCTCGACGGCCTGCTCACCGGCCTCGGTCGGGGCGACGGTCAGCGCTTCCTCGACGGGCGGCTCGGCCATCGCACCGAAGTCGGTGCCGCTGCGGCGCTGCTGCTCGTTGTTGCCACGGGTCGCGGCGATCGCCACGGCTTCGCAGTACAGACGGATCGCGCGGCTGGCGTCGTCATTCGCCGGAACCGGGAAGGCGATGCCGTCGGGCGAGACGTTCGAGTCGAGGATGGCGACGACGGGGATGCCCAGCGTGTTGGCTTCCTTGATCGCCAGCTCTTCCTTGTTGGCGTCGATCACGAACATGACGTCCGGGATGCCGCCCATGTCGCGGATGCCGCCCAGCGACAGCTCGAGCTTGTCGCGCTCGCGGGTCAGGTTCAGCACTTCCTTCTTGGTCAGGCCGTGCGTGTCGCCCGACAGCTGCTCCTCGAGGGTCTTGAGGCGCTTGATCGAGTTCGAGATCGTCTTCCAGTTGGTGAGCATGCCGCCCAGCCAGCGATGGTTGACGAAGTGCTGGCCGGCACGACGCGCGGCGTCGGCGACGGGCTCCTGCGCCTGACGCTTGGTGCCGACGAACAGGACCTTGCCACCGCCAGCGACGGTCGAGCTGATGAATTCCAGAGCGCGCGCGAACAACGGCACGGTCTGCGACAGGTCGAGGATGTGGACGCCGTTGCGGTCGCCAAAGATGTAGGGCTTCATCTTCGGGTTCCAGCGGTGGGTCTGGTGACCGAAGTGCGCGCCGGTTTCGACCAGCTGCTGCATGGTGACGACAGGTGCCGCCATAATGTAATTCCTTCCGGTTAGTCCTCTGGGAAGCGGATGACGCGGCGGGCAAAGCCCATGCGCACCAGAATATGATGCTTCCCATGCGGTGTTGAGGGGCGCGCCCTTAGCCCAGCCGGCGACCCAGTGCAAGCAGGCATTGATGTTCACATCTGTTCCAACGCCCTTGACGACGGAACATGATTGGAACATAGAGGGATCACAACAAGGAACGCCGGTTGATCGTCGCATAACGGCATCGCAACATCCTGAAATTGGCACGACTGGTCGTGCTGTCGCGATGGCGATGACGGAACTGGATGGAAAATCGGATGGTTACGGTCGGGTTAATATGCCCGGCCAGATGGTTAGGCAGGAGGCGGAGATCATGATGATCGTGGTCAGTGTTCTGGTTTTCACGGGTGCCCTGGTCGCGGCGATCGCGACCATTGTGATGATGATCGCGCCGCAATGGCGTCGAATTCTGCATCTGGCCACCGGCCATGTCGAACCGGCCTTCACGCCGCTGGCGACCTTGGTCGTCGCCGAACGGCGTATCGCGGTCAGGCGCTGGGCGGCGGGCTTGCCAGCCCTTTCGCCGCTGTCGCGGCGCCGCGTGGCCGCTTGAGCCTGGCATAGGCGAGCATCGTGAACGGGATGCTCGCCAGATAGACGAGGCATAGCGCGGTCAGCGCATGCCAGGGCGCGGAGATCAGGGCGACGCCGACGACAACGATGATCGCCAGTGCTTCGAACCGCACATGCCGGCGCAGCCGGAACGAGGTCCAGGACAGGGTCGCAACGCTCGACACCATCAGCAGCGCGACGAAGGCGACCCAGGGTGCGACTAGATAGGGCGATGCGAAAAGCGGCTCACCCGTCCAGAACCAGAGATATAGCGGCAGCATGGCAAGTCCCGCTCCGGCAGGAGCCGGAACGCCGGTAAAGAACCCCGCGGTCTTGCGCGGCTGATCGGTGACATCGAGTTGCGAATTGAACCGTGCCAGCCGCATCGCGCAGAAGACCGCTTGCAGCACCGCGCAGATCCACCCGATGCGCGGCAGGTTTTCCAGCGACCAGAGATAGAGGATCAATGCGGGCGCAACACCGAACGAAATGGCGTCCGAAAGCGAATCGAGTTCCGCCCCGAACCGGCTTTCGCCACGCAGCAGCCGCGCAATGCGCCCGTCCAGACCGTCGAGCACCGCAGCGACCATGATCATGATGACGGCGGCTTCCCAGGACCCGGCAATGGCGAACTTTACCCCCGTCAGCCCGGAGACGAGCGCCAATGCGGTGACCGCATTGGGCGCGATCGCGCGCAGGGGAAGACCGCGGGGCGGCTCGCCATCGGCACGACGCCGCGCGAAACGGGGGGACAGGGCCATGGGATCGCGGCTTATTGCGCGATGCCGGTCATCGGCTTGCCGCCGACACGACCCAGCACCGTCTCGCCCGCGACCGAACGCTGGCCAAGGCAGACCTGCGGCATGACATCATCGGGCAGATACACGTCGACGCGGCTGCCGAAGCGGATCAGGCCGACCCGCTGCCCGGCGGCGACCATGTCCCCGGGCTTCACGAAACCGACGATGCGACGCGCGACGAGTCCTGCGATCTGGGTGAAGCCGATCTTGCGGCCATCGCGTCCCTCGACCACGAAATGCTGGCGCTCATTCTCGTCCGACGCCTTGTCGAGGTCGGCATTCAGGAACTTGCCCGAGATATAGACGACCTGGCGGATGACGCCTGCCACCGGCGTACGATTGATGTGAACGTCGAACACCGACATGAAGATCGACACGCGGACGAGCGGCGCATCGCCCAGTTCTCCGACCAGCTCGCGCGGGATCGGAACGCGCTGGATCATGGTGACCAGGCCGTCGGCGGGCGCGACGATCAGGTCGTCACCCTGCGGCGTGGTGCGGATGGGATCGCGGAAGAAGGCGGCGATCCAGATGCACAGGCCGACGAACGGCCAGAACAGCACCTTGGTGATAAGCGTCGCGAGCAGGGTCAGGCCCGCCCCGATCAGCACATATTTGCGCCCTTCAGGATGGACGGCGGGAAAGCGCCACTTGACGGTGGTGGTCGCGACGGGGGGCTTTTCGAGCGAAGGCATCGGACCTGTCTACCTGTCCACCGGCCATCGCACAATCTTTTCGGTTCGTCCCGGCCCTTTCGCGATCATCAGGCATGGCCCAAGCGGTGGTTGATCCGCCGCGCCCCCTCCCCTAGACGCAGGCCAAACCTGCCTAATCTGAAGGATGCGCATATGGCGAAGATCAAGGTGAACACCCCCGTCGTGGAGATCGACGGCGACGAAATGACCCGGATCATCTGGGAATGGATTCGCGAGCGCCTGATCAAGCCGTATCTCGACATCGAGCTGGCCTATTACGACCTGTCGGTCGAAAATCGCGACGCGACCAGCGATCAGGTGACGATCGACAGCGCCCACGCCACCCAGAAGTATGGCGTCGCGATCAAGTGCGCGACCATCACCCCCGACGAGCAGCGCGTCGAGGAATTCGGCCTGAAGAAGATGTGGAAGTCGCCCAACGGCACGATCCGCAACATCCTGGGCGGCGTCGTATTCCGCGAGCCGATCGTGATCAAGAACGTGCCCCGCCTCGTCCCCGGCTGGACCCACCCGATCGTCGTCGGCCGCCATGCATTCGGCGACCAGTACAAGGCGACCGACTTCAAGGTGCCGGGCAAGGGCAAGCTGACCCTGAAGTGGGAAGGCGAGAATGGCGAGTCGATCGAGGAGGAGGTGTTCAACTTCCCCGCGGCGGGCGTCGCCATGGGCATGTACAATCTTGACGATTCGATCCGCGACTTCGCGCGCGCTTCGATGAACTATGGCCTGAACCGTGGCTGGCCGGTCTATCTGTCGACCAAGAACACCATCCTGAAGGCCTATGACGGTCGCTTCAAGGACATCTTCCAGGAAGTGTTCGACGCCGAATTCGCCGACCAGTTCAAGGCCGCGGGCATCGAATATCAGCACCGCCTGATCGACGACATGGTCGCCTCGGCGCTGAAGTGGCATGGCGAGTTCGTCTGGGCCTGCAAGAACTATGACGGCGACGTGCAGTCGGACACCGTGGCGCAGGGCTTCGGCTCGCTGGGCCTGATGACCTCGGTCCTGATGACCCCGGACGGCAAGACGATCGAGGCGGAAGCGGCGCACGGCACCGTAACCCGCCACTATCGCCAGCACCAGCAGGGCAAGGCGACCTCGACCAACCCGATCGCGTCGATCTTCGCCTGGACCGGCGGCCTGAAGTATCGCGGCAAGTTCGACAACACGCCCGACGTCGTGCGCTTTGCCGAGACGCTGGAAAAGGTCTGCATCCAGACCGTCGAGAACGGCCAGATGACCAAGGATCTCGCGATCCTGATCGGCCCGGACCAGCCCTGGATGACCACCGAGCAGTTCTTCGAGGCGATCCGCGTCAACCTCGAAACCGCAATGGGCAACTGGCAGTAATTTCTACAGCCTGATGCGAGGAAAGGGTCCGGAGGCATTGCTTCCGGGCCCTTTTTCTTTGTCTAGCTGAAACGCAGGCCCCGTCCTCACCGATTGGCGGAGAAGGCTATTCCCGCCCTTCCCGCTCCAGATAGGCGATCACGTCCGCCCGTGCGAGCGGGTCGGCCAGTCCGGGAAACGTCATCTTCGTGCCCGGTGCGAAGCGTTGCGGCGAGGTCAGCCAGTGGTCCATCGTCGCCCGGTCCCACCGCCCGCCGACGCGTTCCAGCGCCGCGGTATAGCCATAGCGAGCACTGCCGCCCGCGACCGGCTTCCCCATGATGCCGTGCAGGTTGGGGCCCGCCCGGTCGAGTTCCCCCTTGCCGATGGTGTGGCATGCCAGGCACTGGCCGAAGGTGTTTGCACCCGCATCCGCGTCGGCCACCCGCATCAGCGCATCGAGCGAGGGATTGGGGCCCGCCGCCTTCAACCGTTCGGCCCGGTCACCGTCTCCACAGGCGGTGAGCACGACACATAACGAGAGCGCAAGCGCGGTGCTGAGACGAGACAATTTCATCGCATCGCCCTAACGCCGCCGCCGCGCCCCACCCCATTGGACGAATCGCCCCATGTCCGTTTCGTCCGATTAACGACCTGACAAGCGCGCCAAAGCCGGGCTAGTCTGTCGCCATGGCACTTCGGTTAGACAATCAGGGCTTTTCCGACGCCCTTGTGATCCTCGGGTCGGCGGGGATCGTCATTCCGGCCTTTGCGCGCTTCCGCGTCAGCCCGGTGATCGGGTTCATCCTGGTCGGCCTTCTGGTCGGGCCTGCGGGGCTGGGATCGCTCGTGCCCCATGCGCCCTGGCTCTATTACCTGACCATCTCCAACCCGGAATCGATCGAACCCTTTGCAGAGTTCGGTATCATATTATTGCTGTTTTCCATCGGCTTGGAGCTATCTTTTCGCAGGCTTTGGGCGATGCGCAGGCTGGTCTTCGGCACCGGCGCGGCGGAATTGATCGGCTCGGCGGTATTGATCGGCACCGCGCTTCACCTGTTGGGGCAAGGCTGGGCAGGCGCGATCGGACTGGGCCTTGCATTGACCCTGTCCTCGACCGCGCTGGTGCTGCCGCTCGTCGGCACGACCAGTCCGGTCGGACGCGGGGCGTTCGCGATGCTGTTGTTCGAGGACCTCGCGCTGGTCCCGATCATCTTCGCACTGGGCGCCATGGCACCGACCGCCAGCGACGAGGGCTGGGTCGGCATAGCGGGCGTGGCCCTGCGCGGCGGCCTGACCGTGGTCGTCATGTATCTGGGCGGCAAGTTCGTCCTGCCCCGCCTGTTCGCCCAGGCCGCCCGCACCAAGAGCCCCGAGCTGTTCCTTGCCGCCTCGCTGCTGGTGGTCATCGTCGCCAGCGTCGCGACCACCGCCGCCGGGCTGTCGCCGATCGTCGGCGCGCTGCTGGCCGGGCTGCTGATCGCTGAAACCGAATATCATTCGGAAGTCGAGGTGATGACCGCACCCTTCAAGGGCCTCGCGCTCGGCGTGTTCCTGATCACCGTGGGCATGAGCCTGGACCTGCGGCTGATCGCCAAGAACTGGGACATGCTGCTGCTGGCGGTGGTCGGCGTGGTCGCGGTGAAGGCGATCGTCACCTATCTGCTGCTGCGCGTCGCCCATGCCCGCCGCGGGGTAGCGGCGGAAACCGGACTGTTGATGGGCAGTCCGTCTGAAACGACGCTGATCGTCCTCGGAACGGCGGCGCAGGCGCAACTGATCCTGCCCTCGACCGCCAGCTTCTGGCAGACGGTGACGGCGATCGGCCTGACCATCACGCCGCTGCTCGCCAAGGCTGGCCGGGTCATGTCGCGCCGGATCGAGGCGAAGTCCGGCGACCTGCCGCCCGAGCCCGAGACGGATGGCGACACCGGGCGCACCGTGGTGATCGGCTTTGGCCGCGTCGGCAAAATGATCGCCGACATGCTGACCATCCATGGCCAGCGCTATGTCGCGGTGGAGGCCGATATCGATTCGGTCAGCGAGGCGCGGCGGGCGGGCTATCCGGTCCTGTTCGGTGACGTCTCGCGGGCTGAACTGGTCGACCGGCTGAACCTGCCCGCAGCACGCGCGCTGATCCTGACGATGGATGATCCAGTGCTGACCGTAAGACTGGCGCGCCGCATCCGCGACGCAGCGCCGGACCTGCCGATCATCGCGCGTGCCCGCGACATGGCCCATGCGACGGAACTGTACCGGGCTGGCGTCAGCGAGGCGGTGCCCGAGACGCTGGAGAGTTCGCTACAGCTGTCGGAGGCGGTGCTGGTCGATCTGGGCGTCGCGATGGGGCCGGTGATCGCGTCGATCCACGAGAAGCGCGATGAACTGCGCCAAGTCATTCGGCGCGAGGCAAAATTGCAGCGCGAGCCCAGGATACGACGGCTCAAGCGGTTGGGGGAATAGGGGTAGCCTCTTTTCCTCCCCATCTTGCGATGGGGAGGAACTGGGGGTCAGCCCAAGCGACCGAATGCGGCGTGAAGGCGCGCCGCTTCGGCCATCTTGTCGGCATGGTCGGCGCGGGCCTTTTCCACCGCTTCCGGCTTGGCGCGTTCGACGAAGCTGGCATTGCCCAGCCGCCCGCCCAGCGCGTCGCGCTCCTTCTCGACCGCCGCAATCGCCTTGGTCAGGCGCTGACGTTCGGCGTCGAGGTCGATCACGCCTTCCAGCGGCAGGACGAAGGTCGCTTCGTCTACCACCACCTGCGCGGCACCGCCCGAGGCTTCACCGACGGCGGCCTCTACCCGAGCGAGACGCGCCAGTGCCGAGGCCTGACGCACCAGCCGTTCCTGGGTGTCGGCATGGGCTTCGCGCACGTGCATCGGCAGTCGCGCGCCCGGCGGCACGTTGAGCTCGGTGCGCGCGGCGCGGATTTCGCTGACCAGACGGATCAGCCAGTCGATCTCGCGCTCCGCCTCCGGGTCGAGCGCACGGGCGTCGGCCATCGGCCAGTGCGCCACGATCAGGTCATGATCGCGCGCACCCATCGCGTGCCACAGTTCCTCGGTGATGAAGGGCATGAACGGGTGGAGCAGGACCAGGATCTGGTCGAGCACCCAGCCCGCGACCGCGCGCGTCTCTTCGCCACCCGCTTCGCCGCCCTGGAGGACCGGCTTGATCAGTTCGAGATACCAGTCGCAGAAACGGCTCCAGACGAACTGGTAGATCGCGTTCGCCGCGCCATCGAAACGGTAATCGGCCAGCGCCAGGTCGACCGCCTGCACCGTCTTCACCGTCTCGGCGATGATCCACTTGTTGACCGCGAGGGTTGCGTTCGGGGCTTCCAGCGTCGCGGATGCGCCGATGCCGTTCGCCTGGGCGAAGCGCGCTGCGTTCCAGAGCTTGGTCGCGAAATTGCGATAGCCCTCGACACGGCGTTCATCCATCTTGATGTCGCGGCCTTGGCTCTCCATCGCGGCCATGAAGAAGCGCAGCGCGTCGGCGCCATACTGGTCGATCAGACCCAGCGGATCGACCGTATTGCCCTTCGACTTCGACATTTTCGAGCCATCGGCGGCGCGGACAAGACCGTGGAGATACAATGTCTTGAAGGGCACATCTTCCATGAAATGCATGCCCTGCATCATCATCCGCGCATCCCAGAAGAACAGGATGTCGAAGCCGGAAATGAGCACGTCATTGGGGTAGCGCCCGGCCAGCGTCTTGTCGCCATTGTCGGGCCAGCCGAGCGTCGCGAACGGCCAGAGTGCGGAGGAGAACCAAGTGTCGAGCACGTCCGGGTCGCGGGTCAGGGTGACGCCCTCGCCCGCTTGCGCCTGTGCTTCCTCCTCGCTTTCGGCGACGAACACGCGACCATCCTCGGCGAACCACGCCGGGATCTGGTGGCCCCACCAGAGCTGGCGGCTGACGCACCAGGGCTGGATGTTTTCCATCCAGTTGAAGAAGGTCTTCTCCCATGCCTGCGGCACGATCTTGATGTCGCCCGAGCGCACTGCCTGAATCGCAGGCTGGGCCAGCGTCTTGGCGTCGACATACCATTGGTCGGTCAGCCAGGGCTCGATCACCACGCCGGAGCGATCGCCGAACGGCGTCTGGATCGTGCGCGGCTCGGCGTCGTGTTCTTCGCCGTCCTTGTCGACGTGCGGGATCAGCACGCCATCGTCCTTCAGCCGCGCGACCACCGCCTTGCGCGCGTCGGCGCTCGACAGGCCCAGGAAGGCGTCGGGGATCAGCCCGTCGGCGGTCTGAACGATGCACGCCTTGGCATCGAGCATGTTGAGCATGTCACGCGCTTCGATCCCGGCGCGGCGGCCGACCTCGAAATCGTTGAAGTCGTGGCCGGGCGTGATCTTGACCGCGCCCGAACCCAGTTCAGGGTCGGCATGTTCGTCGGCGACGATCGGGATCAGGCGGCCGGTAATGGGCAGCCGCACCTGCTTGCCGATCAGCGCGGTATAGCGCGCGTCGTCCGGATGGACCGCAACCGCCATGTCGGCGAGCATCGTCTCGGGCCGGGTCGTCGCGACCTCGATAAAGCCCGATCCGTCTGCCAGCGGATAGCGCAGGCGCCAGAAGCTGCCCTTCACTTCACGCGTCTCGACCTCGAGGTCGCTGATCGCGGTGCCCAGCCCGGCATCCCAGTTGACCAGGCGCTTGTCGCGGTAGAGCAGGCCTTGGGCGTACAGGTCGACAAAGACCTTCAGCACCGCCTTGCTGAAACCCTCGTCCATGGTGAACCGCTCGTTCGCCCAGTCCATCGAGCAGCCCAGGCGGCGCAGCTGGCCGGTGATCTGGCCGCCGCTTTCCGCCTTCCACGTCCAGACCTTTTCCAGGAACTGGTCGCGGGTGAAGTCGGTGCGCTTCTGCCCCTTCGCGTTCATCTGGCGCTCGACGACCATCTGGGTCGCGATGCCTGCATGGTCGGTGCCGACGACCCACAGCGCATCCTTGCCCTTCAGGCGGGCATGGCGGACCAGGATGTCCTGCAACGTGTTGTCCAGCGCATGGCCGATATGCAGGTTGCCGGTGACGTTGGGCGGCGGGTTGACGATCGTCCAGGGTTCGGCATTCGGGCGGTCGGGGCGGAACAGGCCCTTTCCCTCCCAATGGCCATACCAGCGGGCTTCGATTGCGGCGGGGTCGAACGTCTTGGGCAGCTCAGTCATGCCGCTGCCTTAATCACCCGCGTCGCCGGACGCCAGATGCTATCAGGTGCGGGCCCCGGGCCGATCGAGCACCGCGCGAATACGTTCGTTCAGATCGGCGCGGCGATAGGGCTTGCGGATCAACTCGTACGAGCGTGCGCCCTCGTCGATCGCCTCGTCGGCAAAGCCGGTGGTCAGCAACACCGACAGATTCGGATAGTCGCGCCGCACGACCTGCGCCAGGGCGACGCCGTTCATGCCGCCGGGCATCAGGATATCGGTGAAGAGCAGCGCGAAATCGCTGTCCTTGGCCAGACGGTCGAGCGCCTCGCGCGCGCTGCGCGTCAGGACGACATCATAGCCCAGATCCTCGAGCATCGATTTGCCCAGATCGCCGACATCTTCCTGATCCTCGACCATCAGTACCCGCTCGACCCCGCCGCTGCGTGCAGGGAGAACCGGGGCACTGCGGCGCTCGGTAACGCCTGCGGCGCGGGGGAAGTACAACGCGATGGCCGCGCCGTCGACGTCCTGCTCGACCGCCGCCAAGCCGCCCGACTGGCGCATGAAGCCATAGACCATGGCGAGGCCCAAGCCCGCCCCCTTCCCCATTTCCTTCGTCGTGAAAAAGGGGTCGAAGACCTTGTCGGCAATTTGCGGATGGATGCCGGGGCCGTTGTCAGCCACGCGCACGACGACATATTCACCGGGCTCCAGACTGGCGGGCCCCTCGGCACTGTCGGCGTTGTGGATTATGTTGCGGGTGGACAATGTGATCTCACCCTGCCGCCCGTCTCGCGCCAGCGCCTCGCGCGCATTGGTGACGATGTTGAGCAATGCCATCTCGGCCTGGACTGGGTCGATCCGGCAGTTCCAGAGATTTTCCTCCAGCCGCTGGCGAAGCGCGATACCGTCGCCCGCCGTACGGTTCAGGATCGGGCGGAAATCCTCGATCAGCTGGTTGAAGTTGAGCAACCGGTCGCGCAGTTCCTGCTTGCGCGCAAAGGCGAGCAACTGCTGGGTCAGCGTGGCACCGCGGGCCGCCGCCGCGCCGATCGCCTCGACCGCGCGGCGTCCGCTTCGGTCGGCCTGGTCGACCCGCGCCTCCAGGATATCAGCATAGCCGATGATGACCTGGAGCAGATTGTTGAAATCATGGGCGATGCCGCCGGTCAGCTTGCCGACCGCCTCCATCTTCTGCGCCTCGTGCAGCGCATCCTCGGCCTCGCGGCGGCGCGAAATGTCGAGCTGGCTGCTGAAGAAATAGACGAGCTCGCCCACATCGTCATAGACCGGCGAGACGAACAGGGCGTTCCAGAAGGTCGAGCCGTTCTTGCGATAGTTGAGCAGTTCGACCGCGATCTCGTCGCGCCGCGCGATCGCCGCCCGCACCTGCGCCACCACGTCGCGATCGGTTTCGGGGCCCTGGAGAAAACGGCAATTGGTGCCGAGGATCTCCTCCTCGGAATAGCCGGTCATGAAGCTGAAGGCTTCGTTGCAGAAGACGATCGGGTTGTCGGGCTGCCGGGGATCGGTCACGATCATCGGCATCCGCGTCGTCTTTACGGCCGCGAAAAATATGTCCGACTGACCCGAATGCGGCTGGCGCGCATCGGCGATCGGGGGCGACGACACGTGCGAACGCGTCGATTTCGGCAGATCGGGCGTCTCGGGTGTCGGGTTCATGGTCAACGAACCCGGACGCGTGCCGCCGGTTCCGCTCGCATCGCGATGCGGGTGGAAAAGCCGGCGGACAGATTAGCGACCTTCGCGGGTGATCCGGGCGATCTCACGCGCGACCATCGCCTCGACCATCTCGGGCAGATGGGTGTCGAGCCAGTCGCGCAGCATGGGGCGGAGCATGTCGCGCACCAGCCCTTCGAGAGTGCCGTCGCTGGTGGGTTCGGGCTTGACCATCATACGGCTGAGCGCCTCCAGGGAACCACGGCTGGCCTCGGCCGCACGCGGGGACACGATCGCCTCCTCGGCCTCGTCGTCATCGCCCATGGCGGCATGGTCGAACGACGGAGCGGGCGGCGCGGCGGGGGCCGGTGCGGGAGTGGGCGCGGGCCGGGCGACATGCGCCACCGGCTCGGGTGCCGGCGCAGGCACGGGATCGACCACGGCGCGCATCGCCGATTCGGCGGCACGCGCGGCAGCAGCCTCGACCTTCATGCGCAGCGGCATCGGATCGCTGAGTTCCAGCACCTCGGCCGAATCGTCGTCCATCACGGGCGACGGCACCGGACGCGGCTGGCGACGCTGCCGCGCGGGCACCTCGCCCTCTTCGGCAATGATCCTTTTGATCGAGGAGAGAATCTCCTCCATCGACGGCTCGGCGCTGATTTCACCCATGACCGCAATCCCCATTGAAGCCCCCCAAGGCCCCCGTCGGCCTTATTGCCGACTTGGTGCCGTTGCACCTGTGGTTAATGCGGGGCTCCTGTCAACAGGAGCGTTCACATCGGCGTCGAGCGGACGGGTGATCGCCGCCGTCTGCGCCGGGGTTCCGGCGGTGGTGCTGGCGACCGGCGCGGGCTCTCCGTCGCCGCCCCAATCGCTGATCCTGTTGCGAACGCGCTTGTAGTTGGCGACCGGATCATAGAGCGAACCGCCGTCCAGGCCCAGGTCGCGCGCCTCGGCATTGCCCATCGCCGCGATCAGCGCGAAACCCGCGACATATGCGTCGCGCCTCGCGGTCACCAGCGTCACCTGGCTGTTCAGCAATTCCTGCTCGGCGTTCAGGATGTCGAGCACGGTGCGGGTGCCGACGCTGTTCTCGGCCCGCACGCCCTCCAGCGACAGCGAGTTGGCGCGCACCGCCGATTCGGCCGACAGGATCACCTCCTGCGAGGATTGCCACACCGCATAGGCGGAGCGGACCTGCGCCACCACCTGTCGCTCGGTCGCGGTGGCGTTCTCGAGCGCCTGGCCACGCAAGGCCTCCGCCTGACGCACCTGCGCCGCCGGACGACCGCCCTGGAACAGCGGCATCGACACCTGCACGCCGACCGTCGCGTTGACACCCGATGCGGGCACGTTGGGGACGTTCAGCGACCCCAGATAATTGAAATAGTTGCCGCTCGACACCGCCGCCAGGCGGGGCAGCCGGTTGGCGCGCGCGACGTTGATGTCATAGCGGGTCGCGTCCGCCGAGCGGCGCGCGGCGATCAGCTGCGGATTCTGGTCCAGCGCGACGCCGACCGCCGCATTGGGCGAGGCGGGCAGCGTCGGCAGCGCGGGCGGCTGCTCCAGGCCCACAGGCGCAATGCCGACGATGTTGATGTAGTTCTCGCGGCTGGAGATCAGATTGGCCTGCGCCGACTGAAGCTGCGCGCGCGCCTGGGCCAGACGCGCCTCGGACTGGGCGACGTCGGTCCGGGTCAGGTCGCCGACCTGGAACCGATCGCGCGAGGCGCGCAGGTTCGTGTCCAGCACGTTGACGTTGCGCGTGTTGAGATTGACGATCGCCTCGTCACGGATGACGTTCATATAGGCGGCGACGACGTTGGTGAAGAGATTGGCCTCCACCCCGCGAAGCTGCGCGCGGCCCGCATCGACCCGCGTCTCGGCGGCGCGCACCGCATTCTTGACTGCCCCGCCCTGATAGAGCGGCACCGACAACTGCACCTGGCCCGTGCCGACGCGTTCCGGGTTGAGGAAGTTGTTGTTCGCCACGACGATATTGTCGATGATCTGGCCGGTGGACTGCAACGACGGCAGCCCGTTGGAACGCGCGATCGGGACATTCTCGTCGGTCGCGCGCTGGGCGGCGCGCTGACCGGTGATCGTCGGGTTGGACTGGTACGCCCGCACCATGGCTTCTCGCAGCGTCTCGGCCGAAGCCGTGCCGGCGAGCAGAAGGGCCGCGCCGATCGCGACGCCGGAAGTCAGGCCAGAAGTCAGGTGCAGGCGCATGGTCCCTCAGAATTGAAAGGCGCGAGGACGGGCAAAGCCCGGCAGGATGGCGCATTCAGCATCGGCAAAGGCGCGCACGCCGTGGCCGCCCTCGGTCCGGCGACCGCTCGCCAGACGGGTGACGCCGTTCTCGACCAGACCAGTCACGATGCGGCCACCGACCTTGACCTGCTCGACCAGGGCGGCGGGCAGTTCCTCGACCGCGCCGTCGATGATCAGCACGTCATAGGGCGCACCGGCGGGATGCCCCGCGTTCAGCGGTGCCTCGACCACTTCGATCTTGCCCTCGCCCGACAGCGCGGTGCGGGCGGCGGCGGCGAATTCGGCCTGCTCCTCGACCGCGACGACGTTGGCGACGATGTCGACCAGCAGCGCGGCGGTGTAGCCGGTGGCCGCACCGATCAGCAGGACACGGTCACCCGCCTCCAGATAGGCCTCGGTTAGCAGGCGGCCGGTCGCCATCGGCAGGTTGATCGCACGGCCATGGCCCAGGTCCAGCGTGCCGTCCCGGTACGCCACGGCGCGCAGTGCCTCGGGCGTGAAGACTTCGCGCGGCACCCGCGCCATCGCGGCGACGACGCGCTGGTCGTTGACCGCAGTCGTACGCAGCTGGCTGACCACCATGGCGTGGCGCATTGCGTCGAAATTCGAGGAGTCATTGCTGGTCGTCATCATGGCCCATCCCTGTCGCACAACCGTTTTAGTTGCGCAATACACTAAATTGGTTCCCGCCGCTTCTATCGCGGCCAGCCCCCAACGCCAAGCGGAGTGGACGACAGGTAACGCCAACGAGCACTGGACCACCAAGTGAGCGCGGTTATCCTGCGGAGCACGCACGAAGGGGCACCGATGGGAACATGATCAGACCATCAGCCATGCCGGCCGCATCGATGCGACTTATGCCGGGACGGAGGCGCAATATGTCGAGCGTCGATAGGAGTATATCGTCAGCCGCCGATTGCTTTTGCCGAACGTCATCCGCCGAAATGCTGGGCGGCAAGCCTGACGCAAAAATTCCGGGTACTTTTTCAAACCGACTGCGCACTCCCTGTTGACACCACGATGAAAACCGCAGAAATGCCCGCCTCCCACACATCGAGGCGCGATGGCGGAGTGGTGACGCAGAGGACTGCAAATCCTTGCACCCGGGTTCGATTCCCGGTCGCGCCTCCAGATTTTCTGGATATATTAGGGCCATAGGCCACCTCACGCCAGCCGGGACCGGCTGCTGCAATGTGCCAGCTCGTGATTCGCGTGCCCCTCCCCGTCGTCAGCGACCGACACGAAAAGCGGTGGACCATGCCGTTGCTCCATGCCTAAGTCCGCCTATCCATGGGCGTGAAGGGATCGGGAATGCGGGTTCTGGCGATGATGACGGCGTTGGCGATGGCTGGCACGGCGATGCAGCCCGTGCTGGCGCAAGGCACCTTGTCCGCGCCCCGCACGACGGCACGCGCGCCCCGCGACGCGACACCCTCGGCGGTCGAATACGACATCGCTTTCCCCCGCGCAGAGCATCACGAGGCACAGGTCAGCGTGACCTATCGCGACCTGCCCGCCGGTCCGGTCCGTTTCCAGATGGCACGCTCGTCGCCCGGCCGTTATGCGCTGCACGAGTTCGCCAAGAACGTTTATTCGGTCTCCGCCGTTGACGGTGCCGGCCGTCCGCTGGCGGTCCAGCGCACCGACCCCTATGGCTGGACGGTGCCCGCGCATCAGGGCATCGTGACCGTCCGCTACACCTTGTTCGGCGATCGGGGTGACGGCACCTATGCGCAGATCGACCCCACCCATGCGCGGCTGAACATCCCGGCGACCTTCCTCTGGGCCGTGGGCCAGGATGCCCGGCCGGTGCGGGTGCGGTTCCACCCCGCGCCGGGCTGGAAGATCGCGACCCAGCTTGCGCCGACCGCGGAGGCGGACGTCTTCACCGCGCGCGACCTGCAATATTTCATGGACAGCCCGGTCGAGCTGTCCGCCTGGGACGCGCGCAGCTGGACGGTGACCAGCGGGCCGAAGTCCTACGGCATCCGTCTGACCGTCCATCATGACGGCAGCGCCGCCGATCTCGATCGCTTCGCCGCGATGGCGCAGAAGGTGGTGGCGCAGCAGATCGCCATCTTCGGCGAGACGCCCGCCTATGACCACGGCACCTACACCTTCCTGGCCGATTACATGCCGCAGATCAGCGGCGACGGCATGGAGCATCGCAACTCCACCGTCATCAGTCAGGCACGCTCGTTGGCCGCTGCGAATTTCTCGCAGATCCAGACGCTGAGCCACGAATTCTTCCACAGCTGGAATGTCGAGCGCATCCGGCCTGCCGAGCTGGAGCCGTTCGACTTCACCCGCGCCAACGCTACGCCCTCGCTCTGGCTGGCGGAGGGGTTCACCCAATATTATGGGCCGCTGGCGGTCGTTCGTGCGGGCGAGATGCCGCTCGACGACTATGTCGCGCAGCTGTCGGGGACGCTGAACGGCCTGATCAACACCCCGGCCCGCCATTATGGCGGACCGCAGGAGATGAGCCTGCGCGCGCCCTTCGTCGATGCGGCGCAGTCGATCGACCCGACCAACCCCAACATCTTCACTTCCTATTACCCGTACGGCGCGGTCATCGCACTCGCGCTCGACCTGGAATTGCGCCAGCGCTTCCCGCAGCTTTCGCTCGACGATTATATGCGCCAGCTGTGGCGCAATCATGGGCGGGCCGAGCGGCCCTATCGCCCCGACGACCTGCGCACCGCCCTGGCACAGGTGACCAAGGACCAGGGATTTGCCGACCGGTTCTTCGCACGCAGCGTCACCGCCAGCGGCCTGCCCGACTTCGCACCGCTGCTCGCGCAGGCCGGGCTGACCCTGCGCGCTGCCCACCCCGGTGCCGCGTGGGCGGGGGCCGCACCGGTCGCGGGCGATACCGGCCTGACGCTGGCCCGGCCGACGACGCCGGGATCGCCGCTTTATGAGGCGGGGCTCGACAAGGGGGACCAGATCGTCAGCGTCGACGGGCGCAGCCCGACCACGCCCGAGGCCTGGGCCGCGCTGCTTGCAAGCCATGCACCGGGCGACCGCCTGCCCATCGTCTATCGACAGCGCGGGGGCGAGCGCCGGGCTGTACTGACCCTCATCCCCGATCCGACGATGGAAATCGTGACGAACGAGCGTCTGGGCCAGCCACTGACCCCCGATCAGACCCGGTTTCGCCAAGCATGGCTGGGCGCCAAGCCGGTGCCCGCCCCCTCGCCCATCGTCACCGGCCTGCGGTGACGATGGCGACCGAAAGGTGCGCAATGGGAACATTGCGTCATACTGATCGGTTTGCCACCTTCATGATCTCGGGGGACATCATGGATCGTGGCTCTTGCAGCGGCGATGACGCCATGCGAATGCGCGTCGAGGAGCCAGCTTTTTCGTGAACCACAATGAAATTCCGGGCCATCTGGCCACCTATCTGGACCAGTCCCCGATCGCATTGGCACTGGCCGATGCACGGGGTGACAATCCCCTGATCTTCATCAATCATGGTTTCCGTCAGCTTACCGGTTACACTAGAGAAGATATGGTCGGGCATAACTGTCGGATGCTGCAACGCGACGCCGACAATGTCGAAGCGCGCGATCGCATTCGGGAATTCCTGGCCAACGACCGGCAGCTCAACGTGCGCACCATGCTCATCAACTTCCGGAAGGACGGCTCGCCCTTCGTCAACCTGCTGTACATGTCGAAACTGCGTATGCTGGGCGGCGACATGCCCTATATCTTCGCATCACAGTTCGACGTCAGCCGGTCGCAGCCCGAGCGGTTGACCGCGTATGACGCCGAGCTCGGCCGCACGCTGGGCAAGCTGACCCCGATCCTGGCCGAAAGCGGCATGGTGCTCGAGGGATCGCTGACCGCCATCGCCAACACCGCCGCCACCATCGCCCAGGCCAAGCTGACCCTGTCGGACCTCGACAGAGCGGCCTTTCCGTGAGCGCCGAAACGAACCTGCCCCAGGCCGATACGATAGTGGATGGCGACGGCGCATCGGTGCCCGTCGTCGGCATCGGCGCATCGGCCGGTGGGCTGGAAGCGTTGCGCGAAATGCTGACGCCCGCGCGCGCGCCGACCGGCATGGCCTTCGTGGTGGTCCAGCATCTGGACCCCAATCACGAATCGATGCTCGCCCAGTTGCTCGACCGCCATACCAATTTGGAGGTCCGCCAGTGCGAGGGGTCGGAGCGGATCGAGGCCGACCGCGTCTATATCATTCCTCCCGGCCGGGGCCTGGCCATTCGCGGCGGCGTGCTGGAGCTGACCGACTTTATCCAGCCGCGCGGCCTGCGCCGTCCGATCGACGATTTCTTCCTGTCGCTGGCCAGCGACCAGCAGGCGAACGCCGCCTGCGTCATCCTGTCGGGCACTGGGGCGGACGGCACGACGGGCCTGCGCGCGATCAAGGAAAATGGCGGCGTCGGCGTCGTCCAGAAGCCCGAGACGGCGCGCTATGACGGCATGCCGTTGTCGGCGGTCGGCACGGGCCTTGTCGATTTCGTCAAGCCGCCCAGCGAGATTCTCGACTGTCTCCACACCTTCTTCTCGCGCCGCGCGGGTGATCCGAAGGAGCAGGAGGCGGAGGTCGTCGCCGATCATATCGACGACCTTTGCCGTGTCCTGCGCAACGCGGTCGGCCATGACTTTTCGGGCTATAAGCGCACCACGCTGGTCCGCCGGGTCGAACGGCGGATGCATGTGCTGGGCATCGACACCGGCGCAGCCTATCTGGCCCGGATCAAGAGCGACGCCGACGAATGCGAGGCGCTGTTCCGCGACCTGCTGATCAACGTCACGCGCTTCTTCCGCGACACCGAACTGTTCGAGACGCTTCGGACCAAGGCGATCCTGCCACTGACCCGTGCCCGCGACCCGGACGAGGATATCCGTATCTGGATCCCCGGCTGCTCCAGCGGCGAGGAAGCGTACAGCATCGCCATGCTGTTTGCGGAGGCGGCGCGCGAAAGCGGCCAGCCGCTGGCGGTGCAGATCTTCGCGACCGATATCGACGAACAGATGCTGCAAATCGCGCGCGACGGCAGCTATCCGGCCTCGGCACTGGCCGACATTCCGCCGGCGCTGCGCGAACGCTATACGATACCACATGCCGAGCGGTTCACCATCTCGGCCCAGATCCGCGACATGATCCGCTTTTCCAACCACAGCCTGGTCAAGGATCCGCCCTTTTCGCGGATCGACCTGGTGTCGTGCCGCAACCTGCTGATCTATTTTGACGACCGGTTGCAGCAGTCGGTCCTGCCGCTGCTCCACTATGCGCTGCGCCCCGGCGGCTATCTGTTCCTGGGCCCGTCGGAAAGCGTCGGGCGGTTCGATCATCTCTTTCCCGCGATCGACGGCCATGCCCGCCTGTTCGAGCGGACGCCGGGATCGCCCTCCTACCCCATCGACCTGCCCGGTCGCGCGAGCCCGACGCTGCGCCGACGCGGTGAGCGGGGCGAGCGTGACGGCGCGGTCCCCGCCGGCGACGAGGGTCCGGCGATGCGCCGGATCGTCGATCGCTATGCCCCGCCCAGCATGGTGGTGGACCAGGACGGCGGCATCCTGGCCGCGTTCGGCAAGCTGAGCCGGTACTTCAACTTCCCCGTGACCCGTGCCGGCGGGTCGAGCGCGGTCACGCTGGCCCGGCCCGGCCTGCGCGAGGTGTTTGGCCCGATGCTTCGCCAGGCCCGCGACGCGCGCAAGAGGATCGCGGCGCGCGACGTATCGGTGACCACCGAATTCGGCATCCAGAAGGTCGAGGTCGTGTGCGACCCGATGGCCGATGGCTCGCTGCTGTTCCTGTTCCGCGACAGTGCGCCGTTCAGCCCGGTCGAGGCGAGCGACCTGGCCGACCTGGAGCCGGGCGAAGATCATATCGAGGCGCTGGAGGACGAACTCCGCCTGACCCGCCACCGGCTGCGCTCGACCGTCGAGGAGCTGGAGACGGCGAACGAGGAGCTGAAAAGCTCCAACGAAGAAATGATGTCGATGAACGAGGAGCTTCAATCGACGAACGAGGAACTGTCGACGGTCAACGACGAGCTGAAGACCAAGGTCGACCAGCTGACCATCGCCAATGCGGACCTGCGCAATTTCTTCGAATCGACCGATCTTGCCGTCGTCGTGCTCGACCGCAATCTGCGCATCCGCAGCTATACCGAGGCGGCACGGTCGATCTTCCCGCTGCAGCCCAGCGACAGGGGGCGATTGCTGGCCGACGTGTCGACCCGGCTGTCCAATACCGATTATCTGGGCGGTGCGGCCGATGTCGCGGCGGGCGGCCCCGCCACGCAGCAGCGGGTGATGACGCGCGACGGCGAACGCACCTTGTCGCTGCGCATCCTGCCCTATCGCACCCAGGGTGACGGCATCGACGGCGCGACGCTGGTCCTGACCGATATCACCGATGCGCTCAGCCTGGAGCGCGAACTGGCCGCCGAACGCGAACGCCTGGACCTGGCGATCAAGGCAGGCGGCATCGGCGTCTGGGAATATCGCGCGGGCACCGGCGAGATCATCCTCGACGAAACCGGTCGCCAGCTGTTCGGCTTTGCCGATCAGGAGGATGCGGGGCGCGTTGCCCAGGTGTTCGACCGCATCGTGCCGGAGGATCGGCCGGGCGTCGAACTGGCGCTGGCCGAGGCCATGGCGGGCCGGGGCGATTTCGAGATGACCTTCCGCCTGGACCTGGGCGGCAAGGAACGCTGGATCAAGGGATCCGGCCGGGTCGTCACCACGACCGCGCCGCATCGCATGGTCGGCGTGTCGATCGACGTCACCGCAGAATATGCCATCGCCGAGACGCGCGAACTGATGCTGCGCGAGATGAACCACCGGGTGAAGAACCTGTTCGCGATCATCTCCGGCATCGTCTCGGCAGCCGCGCGTTCGCATGACGACGTGACCGTGATGGCCGACGACGTGCGCGAGCGGATCGCGACGCTGGGCCGCGCGCACTCGCTGGCCTCGCCCGCGGGCGAGCAGCAGGCGATCGAGCTGGGCTCGCTCGTCCAGGCCACGATCGCCCCGTATCAGGGACAGTCGGCGATCGCGATGGACGGTCCCTCGCTGCTGGTCGACCGACGGTGCCTGTCGCCGCTTGCGCTGATCCTGCACGAATGGGCGACGAACTCGGTCAAATATGGCGCGCTGGCGCAGCCGTCCGGTACGCTGTCGGTGAACTGGACGCTGGCCGGGGGCAAGGTGCGGCTCGACTGGGTCGAAAGCGGCGGGACTTTACCGGATACGGATGCGGGCCAGGGCTTCGGCACGCTGCTCGTCCAGACATCATCACGCCAACTGGGTGCGGAACTGGAGCGGAAATGCGTCGAAGGGCGTTTCCTGCTCAGCCTATCTTTGCCGGAGAGCATTTTGTCCCATGACTAAGACGATTCTGCTGGTCGAGGACGAATTCTTCGTCGCATTGGATTTGCAGTCGATCATCGAGGATGGCGGCTATCAGGTCGATGGCCCCTATGTCAGCGTCGAGGAGGTGCTGGCGCATCTCGACAGCGCCAAGCCCGAACTGGCCTGCGCGATCCTGGACGTGCGCCTGCGCGACGGAGAGGTGTTCCCCGCAGCGGAGCGTCTGCGCGAGGCGGGCGTCCCGCTGATCTTCCATTCGGGCCATGCCGACGAACAGGCGCTGCAATCGCGCTATCCGGGGGCCGCGGTATGCGGCAAGCCGTGCTCGCCCTCGCTGCTTCGCCGTACCTTGTCGATGGCGGTTTCGGGTCCGGCGGAAGGGGACCGGGCGGCAGGGTAAGTAGGGCGGTCGGGTCGGGTTCGGTCAGACACCCGGCCCTTCCCCTCAATCAAACGCCCCCGGCCCCATCCGTCCCGTCGCGCGCAACAGTGCGGCCTGGGCGATCAGCACATCGACCTGCGCCCGCGCCACCGCCAGCTGCGCCGCGCGATAGCTTTGGTCGGCGACCAATATGTCGATCGTCGAGCGCAGGCCGAAGCCATATTCCGCCCGCACGCCCTTCAGCGCCAGGTCGGCGGCGCGCAGCCCCTCCGAGCTCGCCTTGAACCGGCCTTGGGCGGCGATAAGCGAGGCCCAGGCGGTATCGGCCGCCCGCACCACACCGCGCGCCGCCGCATCCACCGTGAACCGCTCGGCCCGTGCATTCGCCTCGGCCTGCCGCACGCGCGATGCAACCAGCCCGCCGGTGAGCAGCGGCACGCGCAGCGACAGGCCGGCATTGGCCGCGCTGTCGAAACCGTTCACGCCACCACCTGCCCATTGCACGCCGCGTCCATAGCCGCCTGCCAGATCGATGGCGGGCGCCCGCTCGGCCCGCGCCTGGTCGATCCGCGCGACGGCCGCTTCGACCCGCCGCCGCTGGGCCAGCAGCAGCGGATGGCCCGCCTCCGCCGCCTCACGCGCATCGGCGAGCGTGCGCGGCAAGGTGGTGGGGGCGGCGATCGTCGGCTCCAGCGCGCCCGCCTCGCGCCCGACGATCGCCCGGTAAGCGGCCGCCGCCGCCGCGACGGCACCTTCGGCATCGACCAGGTTGGAGACGACGCTGGCCCGCTGCGCCTCCAGCTGGGCCACGTCGGTCTTCGTCGCCTGGCCCAGGCCGTAACGCGACTTGGCCTCCGCCACCTGGCTGTCGAGCCGCGCGATGCCGACCCGCGCGACCTCGACCGCCTGCTGCGTATAGAGCAAATCGGCATAGGCACCGACCACGCGCTCCAGCACATCGGCCTCGACATCGCGTAAGGCCTCGCCCCCGGCGGCGACATCGCCCCCCGTCGCGCGCACCGCCGACGCGACGCGTCCGCCGGTCCAGATCGGCAATGTCGCCGTCACCCCGCCCAGCGCCGAACTCGCCCCCGTGCGCACGCCTGTATTGTCGGAACCCAACCGGTCATAACCCGCCGTGCCCGTCGCCCCGGCCGTCAGCCGCCCGGCGGCGCGCGCCTGGTTAGGCGTCTCGGCCAGTGCATCCTGCCGGGCACGGGCGGCGGCGAGTTCGGGATTGTCCTCCCACGCCGCAGCGATCGCCTGCCGCAGCGTCTCGGCGGAAGCCGGGGCGGCCACGACAAGCGCCGCCCCCAGGAGCAACCACCCCGCCCGCTTAATCATGACGCAGCGCCCAAGCGGGGGCGGCCCGGCTGGCCTTGAGCGACTGGCCCAGCACGGTCAGCACCGCGATGGTCAGTGCCAACGCCGTCGCCGCCGCGAAATAGAGCGGCGACAGGGTGATCCGATCCTCGAACCCCGCCAGCCACGTCCGCATCGCCACGAAGGCGAGCGGCCAGGCGACCAGATTGGCGATCAGCACCGGCCGCAGGAACTGCCCCACGAGCAGCTTGACGATATCGGTGGCCGAGGCTCCCAGCGTCTTGCGAATGCCGATTTCCTTCACCCGCCGCTGCGTGTTGAACGAGGCAAGCCCCCAGAGCCCGACGCAGCCGATCAGAACGGCAAGGCCAGCACCAATGGTGAACAGACGCGCCGCCCGGTCGTCGGTCCGATAATATTGCTCGTCCATCGTGTTCTCGGCCGTTTCGGCACGTAGCGGCACCTGCGGTGCGATCCGACGCCAGGTGGCGGCCAGTTGCTCCTTCATCTTGCGGGGATCGCCGGTGAAACGGATCGACAGGACCGGGGCGTCGGGCACCTCGTCACGATAGAAGACATAATAGGTCGGATCGATTGGGAGGCGCGGCGTGAAAAAGCGCAGTTCGTCGATCACCCCAATGATGGTCCGGGGGTTCCGCCCGCCAACGGTCTTGCCCACCGCTTCCTCGGGAGAGTGGAAGCCGAGCTTGGCTACTCCCAGCCGATTGATGACGATCGGCATGCCATCGACGTTCATATGGCCCGCCGCCGAGATGTCGTCGGTCCGGTGGTCGAGATCGAAAATGCGTCCGGCCAGAATGCGCGGCGGAAAGACGGAGAAAAACCCCTTGTTCACCGCAATCCGACGGAAGGACGGGCCATCACCCTTCTGTCCCGGTATCGGTATATTGTCGGCATTGTTGTTGCCCGATCCGCCTGGCGAGGTGTCCGCCTCCCCCAGCGCCTTCACATTTGGCAGCGCCGCCAGCGCCTGCAACATCGCTGAACTCTGCGCCTTGTCGAGACCGCTGTCGAGGAAGGACGGCACGATCATCAGCCCCTGACGCTGGAAGCCGAGATCGACGGTGCGAATATGCCGGGTCTGGGTAACCATCACGAGCGTCCCGATGACGAAGGCGATGGCAAGACCGAACTGCACCATCACCAGCGTCTCGCGGGTTCGCGTTCCCGCCCTTCCGCCACCCGGTGCCCTGGCCGAGGCGAGGGCCGACGCCGCCGGATAGCGGGACAGCAGGATCGCCGGATAGAAGCCCGCCGCCGCTCCGACGATCAGCACGAGCATGGCAAGCGCCGGAATGGCGACGGCATAGGGAATGGTAAGCGATAGTCCGCCAGCCGCATTGACCAGCGGCAGGCCCAGTTCCGCCAGGATCAGTCCACCCAAGGCGGCGATTGCAACGGTCAGGATCGCCTCGCCCAAGAACTGGCGGACCAAGGCATGACGGTCCGCGCCCAACACCTTGCGCATCGCGACTTCACGCGCTCGCAGCCCCGCCCGCGCCGTGGCCAGGTTCACATAGTTGAGGATGGCGATCAGCAGCGTCAGGACGCCGACCAGCCCCAATGTGACGACCATCAGCTTACGGCTCGCGCTTTCCTTGCCCTGCGGTGCCAGATGCATGTCGGCGATCGGCAGCAGACCGATCCCCAAATTCACCGACGCATTCTTACCCATGTCCTTCAAGGCCCGGCGGTCGATGAAGGCGGGCATTTTTTCGACAAAAGCCCGTGCGGCAGAGGCTTCGGGAAAGCGTAGATAAGTATACAGGCTGGTACTGCCCCAGTGATACCAGTAGCCCGGATTCTCACCCGCCGGGATACGCATCAGGATCGAGAATTTGAACTCGCTGTTGGCGGGCAGATCTTTGAACACCCCCGCCACCCGGTAGGGCTGCGGCTTGCTCCAGGAAGCGGTCAGTGTGCGGCCCACGGGGTTCGCGTCGCCGAAATATTTGCGGGCCAGTGACTGGCTGATCACGATGTTGCCGGGATTGTCGAGCGCACCGGCTCCCTGCCCCGCAACGATGGGCAGATCGAACACCTTGAAGAATTCGGGATCGACCCGGGCCATATCCTCCTGAACGGCGACGCCGTTGCGGATGATGCTGCCGCTATCCTCGCCGCCCTCATACCGGGTGCCGACGATGCCGGGGAAATCCTCCTTCATCTGGGTCAGCAGGCCGCCCATGGTATTGTGATAGGTCCCGACAAAGGGGCTATCCATGCCCTTCCAGATGGTCTGAACAAGATAGATGCCGCCATGCCGAGGCAGCCACTTCTCATAGCTGGTCTCGAACCGGACATAGAGGCCGAGCACCAAGAAGACGGCGATGCCGACCGCCAGCCCCCCGATGTTGAGCGCGGCATAGAGCTTGTGGCGCACAAGCGAGCGATAGAGCGACAGTAGCGCGAAGCGGTTCATGGTTGCTTCCCCCCGATCACGCGGTCATCGACCGCAGGCGATGCGGGCGAGCCCGCTCTTGGACACGGTGCAGTGCGGATTGCCCTCGACCGTGACGTTGGCCATGCCGCTTGCGCTGACCTGCGCCGTTTGCGCGCTGCCCGCGTGGACCTTGGCGGTGCCGCTGGCCCCGATCGTCACGGCGGGCGCGGACAGGTTGCGCGCATCCACCTCGCCGACGCCACTGGCGTCGATGGTCAATTCCCGTGCCGTACCCTCGACACGTACATTGCTGGCCCCCGAAGAGCCGATGCTCACCCGGTCGGCCTGCAGATTGCCGATGGTCGCCCGGCTGGCGCCGGACAGGTCGAAGCTGGCCGCTGCGCTACGCAGACCCGCAAGCCGAAGCACGCTTGCCCCGCTGGCGTCGATTGCAAAGGCGCGGGCATCGAGTGCGGGCAGGTTCATCCCCACCGCGCCGCTGACGTCCACCGCCTTGAGCGACGGCAGGGTCACGGCGATCGCCACCCGCCGGTCATCGCCGTTGCAGCTGTCGTTCCGGCGGCGGATGCGCAAGGTGGAGCCGGTCATATCGATCCGCAGATTGTCGATATTCGCCGCCCGCCCCTGCGCCGTCACGGCATAGCCGGACCCGATCGCGACGGTGACGATGTCGCAGCCGCTCAGTTCGATCCGGTCGAAGCCATGCATGGCGAAACCACGCGAGGTCGGGGCATTGCCCAGTGCGGCATCCTGCGCGGGTGCCGCGACGGCGATCGACAGAAGCGCGATGGTGGAGATCATCTTCATCATGGAAATGTCCTTTTCAGATCGCGCGCATGGCGCTGGCGACGATACGGCCGTCGAGCATGTCGATGCGGCGCTTGGCGAGGTCGGCATGGCTGGGCGAGTGGGTGACCATGATGATCGTGGCGCCCGCGTCGTTCAGCCCGGTCAGGATGTTCATCACCTGCTCGCCATTGGCGGTGTCGAGGTTGCCGGTCGGCTCGTCCGCCAGGATCAGCTTGGGATCGCCGACGATGGCGCGGGCGATGGCGGCGCGCTGTTGCTGGCCGCCCGACAGCTGGTGGGGAAAGTGGCGCGCGCGGTGAGCGATGCCGACCCGGTCCATCGCCGCCGCCACCCGGCCGCGCCGGTCCCCCGCATCGCTGCGATAGGCGAGGCCCAGCGCGACATTCTCCTCGATGGTCAGCTCGTCGATCAGGTTGAAGCTCTGGAACACGAAGCCCAGTGTGTCGGCGCGGAACCGGGCCAGCGCCTTTTCGTCGAGCGCCGCCAGGTCGCGGTCGCCGAACAGATAGCGTCCCCCCGTCGGCCGATCGACCGTGCCCAGCGTGTTGAGCAAAGTCGACTTGCCGCAGCCCGATGGGCCCATGATGGCCAGGAACTCGCCCGCCGCGACATGTAGGTCGATGTCGTGCAGCGCGGTCGTCTCGACCTCGTCGGAGACGTAGCGGCGTTGAATATTTTCCAGTCGGATCATGGATGCTCCCCCTTATCGGATGTTCAGGATATCGCCCTTCACGGACGATGTGTTGCTGATGACGATGCGTTCGCCGGGATTGAGGCCGGACAGGATCTCGACCTGTTCGGGATTGCGGCGGCCGATGCGGACCGGGCGGCGGCGGGCATGGGCGCCATCGGGGTCGAGGACGAAGGCCGAACTACCGCCCGCCTCCAGCCAGCCGCCGACCGGCGCCACCACCGCGCGGCTCGCGGCGCCCAGGGTGATGCGGATGTCGATCGTCTGCCCGCGATTGAGCCCGGCGGGCGCATGGGCAAAGGTCAGCTCGACCTGGAAGCGGCCATCCTTCACCGCGGGCAGGACCTTCGACACGGTCAGCTTGGCGCGGTCCGTGGTGGTCGCGGTCTGCCCCGGCGCCACGCGGCCGAGATAATATTCGTCGACCTGCGCCACGAGCTTCCACGAACCCTCGCTGTCCACCTGCCCCGCCGGATCGCCGGGCTTCAGCGTCTGGCCAGGCTGGATGACGAAGTTGGTCAGACGCCCGCCCGACGGCGCGCGGATGGTCAGGCCCTCCAGGCCTGCGCGCACTGCCGCCATGTTGCCCGCCAGCCGCGTCTGCGTATCGGCCAGCCGCGCCGCCTGGGTCGCGGTGATCCGCACCTCGGTGGCGCGCCCGGACTTCAGCTGGGCCAGGCGCTTTTCCTGATAGGCGGCCTCTTCCTCGAAACTGCGGACGCCCGCATCCGACAGGAAGCCCTGGTCGTGCAGCTGGCGACGGATGCCCAGGTCGCGGCGCGCCTTGATCAGGTCATACTCCGCCTGCGCCACCTGGCCTGCGCGGTCGAGCGAGTTGCGCTCGATCCCCAGCCCTTCGCTGGCGACGCCACCGAGCTGGCTGGCGATCTGCGCCTCGCGGGTCAGCACGTCGAGCTTCAGTTGCGGATTGGCAAGCGTGGCGAGCGGCTGTCCCTCGGCGACCATCTCGCCGTCCTGGACCAGCAGCCGCTCGACCTGTCCGCCCGACAACACGCCGACCAGCGTGGTGACACGCGGCGTGACGGTGGCGCGGACGGGCAGATAATCGTCGAACGCCGCGCGCGTGACCTCGCCCGTCTCGACATTGGCGGCCGCGATGTCGGTCGATCCTGCGGCGGGCAGGATACGCCAGATCACGACGGCGGCGATCGCCAGCAAGGCGGCGATCACGACCGGGCGACGGCGCCACCACGGCGTCGACTTGCGCGCGATCCTGCGGTCCATTCCTGCCCCGGGGCCTGCCCCCGGCGAAGCGCTTGCGTGTACGGGTTGTTCGGTCATCATGGGTGGAGTGTCACCCAAGACGGCGGGAAAACCTAAACCCCCATGAATACGCCCTTTTCCAGCAACACGGCCCAATCCGACCGTTCACGTCCGGACGCACCGTCCGGAAATGGACGGTCGGACGACCGGTCAAGCCCGCTGGCGATCCTGCTGATCGACGACAATCCGCGCATCGCCGAATCGCTCGTCCTGGCCATCGACCTGGCCGGGCACAGGCTGGACGTGGCGCAGGGGCCGGAGGACGGCTTTTCCATGATGGCGTCCCGGCGATACGACGCGATCCTGCTCGACCTGAACTATACCGCCGGGCGCACCGACGGGGCGGAGGGACTGGTCGTGCTCGACCGGTTGCTGGCCGACGATCCGGGTGCGTGCATCGTCGTCATCACCGCGCATAGCGGTATCCGGCTGGCGGTCACCGCGATGCAGGCGGGCGCGCGCGACTTCGTGATGAAGCCGTGGCGCAATGCCGAGCTGATCGCCAAGATCGAACTGGCCGCCCGCCGCCGCCCGGCCAAGCCCGATATCTTCGCGGCCCCGGTCATGGGGGAAAGCATGACGGAGCCCGCCCGACTGCTCGGCGACAGCGACGCGATCGAGCAGGTGCGCGTGGTGGTCCGCCGGATCGGTCCCACCATGGCGGGCGTCGTCGTGACGGGTCCTTCGGGTGCCGGGCGCAGCCTGATCGCCGCCGCCGTCCATGCGGCTTCGGCGGGGGCGGGGGCGGGGGCGGAGACGCCGATGGTGCGGATCGATCTGCGCGACCCGCAAGCCTGGGACCGACTGGATCAGGGCGACGCGGGCACCACCTGGCTGTTGCGCCATCCCGACCGACTGGACGAGATGACCCAGGCGCGGTTGCTCGACCGGTTGCGCCCGGGCCGCTTCATCGCCATCGCCGACGATGCACGCGCGATCGCCCCGGCGCTGGCCCGGCGGATCGCCACGGTCGAGATCGCCGCCCCGCCGCTGGCCGCCCGCCGCCGGGACGTGCCGCTGCTCGCGAGGCATTTTGCCCGGCTCGCGGCCCAGCGGCATGGCCGCCCCCTGCCCCGCTTCACGCCCGCCGCCGAGGCGCTGTTCGCCGATGCGATCTGGCCCGACGAGATACGCGGGCTGGCCGCCGCGATCGAACGCGCGCTGCTGCTGGGCGAGGACGGTGTGATCGACGCCGCGTTGCTCGCCCCAGCCGTGCCGGCCGCCGCCATCCTGCAAAATGTGGCACCGGGCCGCGCCAGCTTCGACCTGGACCAGAGCGAGCGCAGCATGATCGAAGCCGCGCTGGCAGAGCACCACCACAACGTCACCCAGGCCGCACAGGCACTGGGGCTCAGCCGTGGTGCGCTGTATCGGCGGATGGCGCGCCATGGCCTTTGACCCCGCCAGCCGCCGGGTCGCCGCCGCCGCCGTTTCCGGGACCGCGCTGACCGGGATCGGCGCGCTGCTGGTGCTGGCCTGGCAAGGGGGCATGTTGGCAAGTATCGCCGGACTCGTGCTGTGTGCCGTCTGGCTGGTGGTTGCGGGCTGCTGGGCAACCCTGCGCGGCCTGACGGCCGGACAACGACGGGAAGAAGCGGCGCGGCCCGTCGAAGGGCCGCCGCTTTCCGCGCTGTTCGACCAGATACCCCTGCCGCTGTTGCGGATGGACGGTGCCGCCGCACGGGCGCTCAACCGGGCAGGACGGACATTGTTTGCCACCGACGACCGGCTGAGCCCGACGCCGCCCGCACTGGTCGACCCGCGCGAGACCCGGCTGCGGCATGAGGGGAGAAGCTGGCGGATCGAGCGGGTCGCGAGCGGCGGCCAGGCGCTGGTCATGCTGGTCGATGTCGAGGCGGAACGCCGCGCCGCCGAGGTTCATGCTGATAACGAGATGATCGACATTCTGGGCCACGAACTGCTCAACGGCCTCTCGCCGATCGTGTCGCTGGCCGACAGCGCACAGGTGGCGGCGGAACGCGGCGATGCCCGCCTGCCCGCGATCCTCGCCACGCTGGCCCGGCGGATCGAGGGGTTGGAGCGTTTCACCCGCGCCTATCGGATGCTCGCCCGGCTGCCCGACCCGGTGCGAACGGTCGTGGATATGGGCGAGATGGTCGACGACCTGTCGCGCCTGTTCGCCGAACGTTTCAACGACCGGGTGACGCTGTCGATCGAAATGCCCGAAGGGACTGCTGGCTGGTGCGACCGGGATCAGATAACGCAGGCTCTCTGGGCGCTGCTCCACAATGCGGCCGAGGCGGCGCTGGTCGGGACGGTCGCGCCAGCGGTGACGCTCGCCGTGACGGCGGAGGCGGACCGACTGGTCGTGCGGGTATCGGACAGCGGACAGGGTGTCGCCGCGCCCGAACGAGCCCGGATCTTCCGCCCCTTCCACACCACCAAGCCGGAAGGTTCGGGCATCGGCCTGACCCTGGCCCGCCGGATCGCCCAGGCGCATGGCGGCGAGCTGACGCTGTTGCCCGTCGCGGTTACGACGTTCGAGCTGGTCCTTTCCTCTACTATCAGGGGAGGAGTTTGACGGTCGCAAAAAGCAGTTCCCTGCACGGACAGCGCCGATGCCGCGCGTCACCGCCAAGTCCGGCATCGCCCCTGTTACGGCTGGGCCGCACCCGGCTTGGCGAGCGTCCGCGCCACCGCGTCCCGCCACCCGGCGACCAACGGGGCACGCGCTTCATCGGTCATCGACGGCTCGAAACATTCCTCACGCGACCAGAGCCGTTCCAGCGCGTCGAGGCCCGACCACACGCCCGTTGCCAGCCCGGCATGGAACGCCGCGCCGCGCGCCGTCGTCTCCAGGTCGGCAGGCCGCTCGACCGGCGTCTGGATCATGTTGGCAAGGAAGCGGCACAGCCAGTCATTGGCCGCCATGCCGCCATCAACGCGCAGGATCGCGGGCCCCTCGCCCGCATCGGCCTTCATCGCCTGGGCCAGGTCCATCGTCTGATAGGCGACTGCCTCCAGCGCCGCACGCGCCAGATGCGCCGCGCTCGCCCCCAGCGTCAGGCCATGAATAGCACCTCTGGCATCCGGCTCCCAATAGGGCGCGCCCATGCCGACGAATGCGGGAACCATATAGACGCCGTGGCTATCGGGCACCTGCGTCGCCAAGTCGTCGGTCTGGCTGGCATGGGTGATGACGCCCAGCCCGTCGCGCAGCCACTTCACCGCCGCGCCTGCGACGAAGATCGATCCCTCCAGCGCATAGGTCGTCTTGCCGTTCAGACGATATGCGGGCGTGGTCAGCAACCGATGCTTCGATACGACCGCCGTCTCGCCGGTGTTGAGCAGCATGAAGCAGCCGGTGCCATAGGTCGACTTGGCCATGCCGTGTCGGAAACAGGCCTGGCCGAACAACGCCGCCTGCTGGTCGCCCGCCATCCCCGCGATCGGGATCGCCGCCCCCAGCAGATCGGGCGCGGTCGTGCCGAAGACATGGGCATTGTCGTGCACCTCCGGCAGCATCGCCATCGGCACGCGCAGCAACCGGCACAGTTCCTCGTCCCAAATGCCGCGATGGATATCGAACAGCATGGTGCGGCTGGCATTGGTGATGTCGGTGGCATGCACCGCGCCGCCGGTCAGTCGCCAGAGCAGGAAGCTGTCGATCGTCCCGAACGCCAGTTCGCCCCGCTCGGCGCGCCCGCGCGCACCCTCGACATGGTCGAGCAGCCAGGCGAGCTTGGTCGCGGAGAAATAAGGGTCGATCAACAGGCCGGTCCGCTCCCGCACCAGATCCTCGGCACCATCGGCCTTCAGCGTCTGGCACAGCCTGGTGCCGCGTCGGTCCTGCCACACGATCGCGCGGTGGATCGGCTCGCCGGTGGCGCGGTCCCAGACGACGACCGTCTCGCGCTGGTTGGTGATGCCGATCGCGGCGATCTCGGCCGGAGTGACGCCGCTTTCGCCGATCGCCTTGCGTGCGGTGCCCAGCGCGTCGCGCCAGATATCCTCCGGGTCATGTTCGACCCAGCCGAGCGCGGGATAGTGCTGCGCGAATTCAGCCTGGGCGATGGCGACGCGGCGGGCCTGCCCGTCGAAGACGATGCTGCGTGTCGAGGTGGTCCCCTGATCGATCACCAGAATGTGCGACGCCATCCTTCTCGCCTCTCTCAGCTTTCGTTCTGCGACGTCACACGGTTTCCGATGAACGTCGGTCATGTCGCTTTGTCGGCAATCGGTATATCAGGGACCGTGTTCGAAACCAGGGCGAGGCCGCATGACGGACCATGGCACGGATAGGGTCGACCTGCTGATCGTCGGCGGCGGCATCAACGGCGCAGGGATCGCGCGCGATGCCGCCGGGCGCGGCCTGTCCGTGCTGCTGGTCGAGCAGGACGATCTGGCCAGCCATACCTCGTCGGAGTCGACCAAGCTGATCCATGGCGGCCTGCGCTATCTGGAATATGGCGAGTTCCGGCTGGTGCGAGAGGCGTTGATCGAGCGTGAGCGGCTGTTGAACATGGCGCCGCACATCATCTGGCCGCTGTCCTTCGTCCTGCCGCAGACCCGGTCGCCGCGTCCCGCCTGGATGGTGCGGCTGGGCCTGTTCCTGTACGATCATCTGGGTGGGCGAGAGAAATTGCCCGGCACCCGCACCGTTGCGCTGGAGCGTTCGCCGCTGGGCGCGGGGCTTTCGCCGCGAGAGGGCAAGGCTTTCGTCTATTCGGATTGCTGGGTCGAGGATAGTCGCCTGGTCGCGCTGAACGCGCTCGACGCGCAGGAGCGGGGCGCGCGGATCGAGACGCGAACGCGGCTGATCGACGCCCGCCGCGAGGGAGCGGGCTGGACCGCGACGGTGGCTGCGGAGGGTGGCACGCCGCGCAAGGTCCAGGCCCGCGCGCTGGTCAACGCCGCCGGACCCTGGGTCGCCGACGTCATCGGCCGGACGCACGGCACCCGGCGCGATCGCGGCGTGCGGCTGGTCAAGGGCAGCCATATCGTCCTGCCCCGGCTTTACGAGGGCGACCATGCCTTCATGCTCCAGAATGACGACCGGCGCATCGTCTTCGCCATCCCCTATGAGGGCCGCTTCACCCTGGTCGGCACCACCGACGAGCCCTGGACCGGCGCTCCGGCCAAGGCGTCGATCAGCCAGGCCGAAACCACCTATCTGCTCGACACCGCGAACCGGTATTTCATGCGCAAGGTCGATCCGTCGGACGTCGTCTGGAGCTATGCCGGTATCCGGCCACTCTACGACGATCATGCCGCCAATGCCTCGGCAGTGACGCGCGACTATGTCCTCGACCTCGACACCGGGACGGAGGGTGAGGCGCAGGCGCCGATGCTCAACATCTTCGGCGGCAAGATCACGACCTATCGCAAGCTGGCCGAACACGCGATGCGCGAACTGGCCGCTTTCTTCCCTGCGGCGGGACCGGCCTGGACGGCGGGTGCGACGCTGCCCGGCGGGGACTTTGCCGACGCCGATTTCGACCGCTTCCTGGCCGATCTGACCGTACGCCATCGGCAGGTGCCGCCCTTGCTCCTGCGGCGCCTGGCCCGCGCCTATGGCACGCGCGTCGACAGGATCCTGGCGTCGAGCGATCTGGGCGAGGATCTGGGCGGCGGCCTGCACACCGCCGAAGTGGATTATCTGGTAAAAGCCGAATGGGCGCGGACGGCGGAGGACATTCTCTATCGCCGCAGCAAGCTGGGCCTGCATGTGCCCCCGCAAACGCCCGAGCGGCTGGCCCGCTATCTGGCGGAGCAAGGCGTCGCGTGATTTGAACGTCGTCGAGGCGCGTGACGAACACACGCCCTGATAAAGCCGATCGAAAACCCGCCCGACCAATCCGATGCAAGTGCTTGACCAGCGCGCGGTTGCGCCCCCTATAAGGGCGGTGATGGACAACAATACGACCCAGGACCGGCTCTACCGGGAACTCGCCCGTACGCTGATCGCCGAGCTTCAGGACGGCCGCTATCCGGTCGGCACGCGCATGCCCGCCGAGCGCGAACTGGCGACCCGGTTCGAGGTCAGCCGTCCCGTCATTCGCGAAGCGCTGATCGCGTTGGAGGTCCAGGGGTTTATCGAGGTTCGCATCGGATCGGGCGCGCATGTCGTCGCACTGCCGGGCCAGGGCGAAACCCCCGATTTCGGCGTGTCGGCGATGGAAGTGGCCGAGGCGCGGCTGCTGTTCGAACCCGAAGCGGCGGCGCTGGCCGCGACCCAGATCACCGACGCGGAACTGGACGAACTGGCGACGCTGGTCGACGCGATCGAGGAAGAGAACAACACCGTCGGCGGTGCCTTTCGAGCGGACCGGGCCTTTCACACGCTGATCGCCCGGTCGACGCGCAACAGCGCGATCCTGGAGACGATCGACCGACTGTGGGAGCAGCGACTACGCTCGGCAGAGAGCGCACTGCTCGACGCCAAGGTGTTCGAAATCGACGTACGACCGATCGTCGAGCATCACGCTGCGATCCTGGAAGCGTTGCGCACCCGTGACGCCGTCGCCTCGCGGGTCGCGATGCAGCGCCACTTGACCGCCGCACTCGAAGGGCTGCTGATCGCGAGCGAAGCCCGCGCGGTCGCCGAGGTCCGCCAGGCCCTTGCCGCCAAGCGCGACCGGACCGCGCATCTGAAGATCTGACGGTCGGGCCACATTGATTTTCTTCCTGCCGCTTACAGGGGAGGAATAGCCTGCCCTGCGACCCCCTGCGCCACTGACATGCGCCCTACATAATTGCCGCGTATCGGCCCGCCTACAGGCGGTCGCGGTGGTTGCGACGGGGATGGCAGGGGGCGAATGATTTCGGGTCCACCAGGGGGGTGGTCATGACGGCGCTGCTCGCGCTGGTGCTGGCGGGCGCGCAAGCCGATCCCCTGCTCTCCGTCGATCTTGCCGCCGGTCCCGTGGCCCCGGGGCTCGACCGCCTGGCGCGACAGGCGGGCCAGGCGGTGGTCGCGCGGCCGGGCGATCTGGCGGGTCGCGATGCGGCGGCGCTGCGCGGGCAGATGCGTTTGTCGCAGGCGCTTGCCCGCTGGTGTCGGCCCGCCGGATTGTCCTGCCGCCGGATCGCGGGCGGTATCGTGGTGCGTGCCGAAACACCGCAGCCCCGCCCCATCCCGGCGGTCAGGGTGCGCCCGGCTGCCCCTCCCCCACCAGCCCCGGTGATCGGGCCCGACGTCATCGTTACCGGCCGTCGCGGCACCACCATCCAGGGCGAGCTGGAGCGCAGCTATTCCGCCTCGCACCTCGACGCGATCACGCTGGCCCGGCGCCCGCCGCAGAGCCTGGCCGAGCTGTTGTCGGGGTTGCCCGGCCTGTGGGTCGACACATCCGCCGGTACCGCCGCCAACACGATCCGGGTGCGCGGCATTCCACTCGACGGATATCAGGGGATCGCGGTTCAGGTGGACGGCCTGCCGGTCCAGCACGACACCTTGCCCTGGACCGATATCGACCAGTTCGTCCGCCCCGACCTGATGATCGAGACCGCCGATTATGTCCGCGGCGGCCCGTCGGCGATCTTTGCCAGCAATGCGCCGGGCGGGGTCCTCAACCTGCGTACGCGGGCACCGGGTGACCGGCCGGGCGGCGCGGTGCGGGTGACGACCACCGACTACGGACTGGCGCGGTGGGAGGGCTATGCCACCGCGCCCGTCGCACCGGGCTGGCGCATGATCGCGGGCGGCACGATCGCCAGCGATCCGACGGTGCGGCGGATCGCCGCGACGCTGGGCGGCGGGCAGATGCGGGCCCGGCTCGACCACGACCTGGGCGGTGGCGGTACGCTGAGCCTGGCGATCCATGCCCTCGCCGACGATACGCTCAACATCTCGTCCTTTCCGATGCGGATCGTGCAGGGACAGATCCGTCCCCTGCCCGGCTTCGATCCCCGACGCGGCAGCTTTTTCGGGCCCGAGCTGTCCGATCTGCGTTTCGCGACCCTGGGTGACCGTCCGTTCGGGCACAATAATCGCAACCGCATGATCGTGCCGTCGCTGTCGCTGACCCAGCCGGTCGCGGACGGCATCCTCAGCGTGCGCGCCCATGTCCGGGCATCGCGAACCGAGCGTTATGCGCTGTCCTCCTCCGGCAATGCGATCCCCGCCGCGCAGGCCCTGGCCGAGGCCGCCCCGCGCCTGGTCGCCGCCTTTCCCGGCACGGCCCGCGTCACCCTGACCCATGCGAGCGACGGGACGGCCTTTACTCCGCTGCCCGACAACGACCTGGTCGTCGCGCTCAACCCGGTCGCGGCGGATACCCGACTGGCCGAAGGGCTGGCCGATATTTCCTATGCCCGGCGGCTGGAGGCGGCGGGCCGTCATGACCTGACCCTGGGGCTCTATGCCGTGGGCTATCGCTGGGACTTTCGGCGGGCGGTGGCGCGGGCCCTGCTCGAAGCGCGCGAACAGGGGCGGCGGCTGGACCTGACCGCCCTGGATGGTGATGGCCGAGCGCTCGGGCGGCTGACCGACGATGGCTTGCTGAACACCGGATCGACCTATGAAGCGATGACTGGCCGCCAGCACATGATCGCACTCTATGCCGCCGACGAATGGCAGATTGCCGAGCGTTGGCGGATCGACTGGGGCCTTCGCCACGAGCGGGCCCGGCTGTCGGCTGTCGTCGAGCGCGCGACGACACGCGATGGCGGCGATCCCGCCACGCTGGCCGACGATCGCATCGCCATCGGATCGGGCCAATGGGACGACCGCCGCGAACGCATCGCGCGCACCGCCGCCACGGTCGCGCTCCACTGGCGGGCGAGTTCGACAACCGGGGTGTTCGCCCGCATGACGCGCGCGATGCGATTGCCCGATCCGGGCGTGTTCCGCGTCGGCGGCGGCGATCCGGCTCGAGCGATGACCATCGAACAGGGGGAACTCGGACTGATCTGGAGGCAGGAAAGGCTCGGCTTCGACGCGACGCTGTTCGCCAGCCGTTTTCCGGATATCGCTCTGCCCGATCTGTCGCTCGATCCCGTGACGGGGGCGGTTCGAGTCGGCGCGAATGCCGCGGCCGCCCGGACGATCGGGCTGGAACTCGGTGCCCGCGCCGCCCCGGTACCGGGCGTGACGCTACGCGGTACGGTGACGATCCAGGATCCCCGGCTGCAATCCTATCGGCTGACCAGCCTGGCCGACGGCATCCCCGTCGTCACCGATCTGAGCGGACGCATTCCCCGCCGCGTACCGCGCATGATGGCCAGTCTGTCGGCCAGCGCCACCCTGCCCGGCACCGGCATCACGCTCGACGGTGATGTCTCGGCCATGGGGCGGCGGTTCGCCGATGACGCCAACAGCCTGGCGCTGCCCGGTTTCGCGATCCTGGGCCTCGGCGCACGCTGGACGGCAAGCCCCGCGCTCACGATGCAGCTTCGCGCCACCAACCTGCTCGACCGGATCGCGGTGATGCAGGGCGATGCGCTGGGCGGCGAGATCCGGGCGGGTGGCACGGACGGCATCGTCACCGTCCGTGCGCAGCAGGGGCGCGTCGTCAGCCTCAGTGCGGAGTGGCGGCGCTAGTCCGGTAGCGTGCCAGCTCTTCTGCCGCCGCCGCCATGTCGCGGCGAAAGGCCGCATTGCCATGTTCGCGCGCGACGATCGCGCTGGCCGCCATATACCCGCCCTCGACCGCGCTCTGGCTATGCGAGCCACAGATCCAGCGGCTGTCGCCATAATCGTGCCCGCGCGCCAGAAGCGCGCTCGCCCGGTCGGGGAGCAGTTCGGCCATGATCAGCGCAAAGCTCCAGCCATTGGCGGTATGGCCTGAGGGATAATCACCATTGGCGATCAGGCCCGGCGTACGCGGCTCGCAAATGGTCAGGTCGCTGCCGATAAAGGGTCGCGGCGATTGCCAATGCGCCTTGGCCGCGCGGATCGCCGTCGAGCGGTCCGCGTCGAACCGGGCCAGCATCGCGCGGGTCAGCGGCAATTTGCTCCAGTCCGGACGAAAGCCCAGTGCGTCGGCGAAGCGCGCGCCCAGGTCGCTCGACACGTCCGCCGTCGCCTGCTGCCACCGCGCCATGCCGCGCAGCGCCCGGCTGTCGCGAAAGGCGCGTGCATCGGCCAGTGCGCGCGGCGATCCGGGCGTGGGTGGCCCTGGCAGGATGATCGCCAGATTGACCCCCTCACCCGCCGCCAGATAGCCCGCGACATCCTTCGCACTGGCCTCGCCGGGCGACAGCATCGCCAGTCCGGCGACGACCGCCAGCCCCCATCCCCGCATCATCCCGCCCATCATTCAGACCCCGCCCAAGAAACGATCGAAACCCTCGAAGACACCGCCTGCCCAATTTCGGGGACAATGTCTTGCAATATTTGGCTGCGCTATCATCACATTGGTTACGATGTAATAAAAACGCCATAAATGTCTTAAAACTTTTACAAATTTCCTTGTCCCCGTTTGTCCCTCGCCGCCGTCTTCCCCGCATTCGCCCGTATGGCTCGGGCGAGCGAACGTGATTTCGTGGGGGAATTTTTCGTGATGGGTATCAAGCGGACGCTGTTGCTGGCGTCGAGCGCGCTGTGTGTCGCGCAACCGGTTTGGGCACAAGATCAGGCGGCAGGCGCAAGCGACGCCGCAGCCAACACCACCGGCGGCGAAGTCGTCGTCACCGGCTATCGCACCAGCCTGGCCCAGGCGCGCAATTCGAAGCGTGATGCGACGATCATCAAGGACTCGATCTCGGCCTCCGACATCGCGGCCTTTCCCGACCTGAACCTGGCCGAGGCGCTCCAGCGCCTGCCCGGCGTCGCGATCAACCGCGAGGCGGGCGAAGGTCGCCGGATCTCCCTGCGCGGCCTGGGCCCCGACTTCACCCGCGTCCAGCTGAACGGCATGGAAGTGCTGGGCAATGTCGACTCGCCGCAGGACAGTCGTGGCCAGACGACGCGCGACCGCGCCTTCGACTTCAACCTGTTCGCCGCCGAACTGTTCAACCATGTCGACGTCGAGAAGTCGTATCAGGCGCAGCAGACCGAGGGCGGTCTGGCGGGCACGGTCGGCCTCTTCACTGCGCGCCCCTTCGATTACAAGGGCACCAAGGTCGCACTGTCGGCGCAAGGCGGCACCAATTCGCTGACCCGCGATTTCCAGCCGCGCCTGACCGGCCTCATCTCCAAGAACTGGGGTAATTTCGGCATTCTGGTGTCGGGTGCCTATAGCCGCCGCAACACCCGCGAAGAGGGTTTCGACACCTATCGCTGGCGCCGCAACAAGGCGAATGGCAGCAACATCAGCGGCCTGACCGCCGCCGAGCAGGCCAAGATCAACTCGGGCGACCTGCTGTTCGCGCGCGGCAACCGCCTGTCGGTGTGGGACAGCAAGCAGGAGCGGATCGGCCTGACCAGCTCGGTCCAGTGGGCACCGACCGACAAGGTCCATATTACGCTCGACGGCCTGTACGGCCAGTTCAAGGGCGACCGGTTCGAAACACACCTCGCCTCGCGCGGCGGCGGCAGCTCGACCTGGCTCGGCGGCGGCGAGACGTTTGCGGGCACGGTCTATCCGAACTCGCGGGTCAACGCGATCCAGTGGAACGACCGTAACGAGGTGACCTATCTCGACGTGTCGGGCGGCAAGGCGTCGACCGAAACCCGCGTCCAGAACACCAAGAACGTCTTCAAGCAGCTTGTCCTCAGTGGCGATGCCGAGCTGGTCGACGGCCTGACCTTCCGCTGGCTGGGCGGCGTCGAGCGTTCGCGCTACGACATGCCGGTCAACGACAAGTTCACGCTGGAGGGCTTTGGCGACGTCATCTCCGACTATCGCGGCGGCACCTATTCGCTGGTCAACACCTACAAGTTCAACACGACCGACCCCAATTTCTGGCACGCCAAGCGTCTGTATGCGAACCAGACGTTCCAGGATTCGGGCTTCGACAACGTCAAGGGCAGCTTCGAGTACAAGGCATCGCCCGACGACAAGATCAGCGTCGGCGGCGAATGGCGGCGCTTCTCGAACAGCGGCTATTATGCCGAGCAGGACAATATCCTGACCAGCGCCTTCGTTTCGGGCAAGGTCAACGCCAATCCCAGCGCCTATGCCCAGACCTATACCGGCTATAGCGGCCAGGACTGGACGATCGTCAACTTCCCCAAGATGCTCCAGACGCTGGGCATCGACCGGTCGCAATATCTGACCAAGCCGCTGGGCGTGTTCGCGGTCGAGGAACGGACCGGCGCCGCCTTCGTGCAATATGACTGGAACCACATTCTGGGCGGCGTGCCGTTCCGCGGCAATATCGGTGCGCGCTATTACCACACGACCGTGACCTCGGACGGCACCGCCAATGTCGGCCCGATCACCGTGCGCGGCGAATATGAGGGCGTGCTTCCCGCCGCCAACTTCATCTTCGAACTGGACCCCGGCCTGATGGTCCGCTTCGCCGCGTCGAAGAACATCAACCGCCCGGCACTCGGCGCGCTGGCGGTCAACGGGTCGGTGACGAACGACAATGGCAATGTGACCGTGTCGATCGGCAATCCGAACCTGCGCCCCTACAAGTCGACCGATTTCGACATCTCGACCGAATATTATTTCGGCTCGGTCGGCTATGTCGCGGGTGCGCTGTTCTACAAGACGCTCGACGGCTATATCTCGAACCAGACGGTCAACAATGTGCCCTATTCGCAGACCGGCCTGCCCGACAATCTCTATCCGGGCGTGACCGGATCGACGATCGTCGACAGCTATTCGCGGCCGGTCAATCTGGCGAAGACCAACCTGTTCGGCATCGAACTGTCCGGCCAGACCGACTTCAAGTTCCTGCCTGCTCCCTTCGACCGGCTGGGGACGGCAGTGAACTTCACCTATGTCGACTCGCGGCTCGACTATTCGAAAATCTATGCGGGCAGCATCCCGACCACGCTGGAGGGGCTGAGCAAGTATAACGCCAACGCCACCCTCTACTATCAGGACAAGGCGTTCGACGCCCGCGTCTCAGCCAATTACCGCAGCGGCTATATCTTCAGTGCCTCGCCGGTGCTGACGGCGCTTGGGCCGGACCAGGACGTGACCGGGTTCGAGGGCACCGTCTATATGGACATGTCGGCACATTATGCGGTCACGAAGAACGTCCAGCTGACGCTGAACGGCATCAACCTGACCAACCAGCGCGAGCGGCAATATTCGAACAGCACCAAGCGGCTTTATGTCGTGACCCGCTCGGGCACGACCTTGCTGGGCGGTATCCGGGTCACCTTCTGATCCGGCTTCCATGAACGCTCTTGATACCCCGCGCTATCGGGGTATCCGTGGCACCGCGCCGTACCCTTATGGGTGCGGCGCGGATCTTTTTCGATGAGGCCTGTCCCCGGATGCCATGCAACCGGCTCTTCCTGAACGACACCGAATGAGCGATCCGATCGCCTGGGCGGTCGAGGGGCGCGAACGGCTGCTGACCTATGTCCGCAGGCGTATCCGCGAATCCGAACAGGCGGAGGATATCGTGCAGGAGGCGATCATGCGGGTGATCGAGCAAGAGCGCAAACAGGTGATCGAACAGCCGCTCGCCTATGCCTTTCGCGTCGCGGACTCGGTCATCCACAACCGCGGCCGCCGGAATGCCGAGGATGGCGGCCCGGTCGATCCCGACATCGCCTGCGCCATGCCGATGTCGGACGAGATCCTCGATTATCGCCAACGCTTCGACCGGTTCCAGGCCGCGCTCGCCCGATTGCCCGCCCAGCGCCGCGCGGTCTTCATCGAACGGCATCTGGAGGGCAAGTCCCGCCAGCAGATCGCCGACGAGATGGGGCTCAGCGTCGAGGCGGTGAAGAAACATCTCGTCCGCGCCATGGTCGACCTCGACGGCTGCATCGACGACCTGCCCGTTCGTGGAGGGCGTCGTCATGACTGACGCCACGCTGCTCCTGGAGGAGGCTGCCGACTGGGCCGATCGACTGGATGCACTGTCGCCGGACGCACGCGTCGAACTCCGCGCCTGGCTCGATCGGTCCGGCGCGCACCGCGAGGCGCTGTCGCGCATGGTTCGGCTGCTTGGCGATCCGGCCTTGTTCGCCGCCATCGAGCAGATCGAAACGGTCCCAACATCTCCTCCACCCCGGCCGCGTATCCGCGCCTGGAGCCAAGTGGCGTCCTCCCCGATACCGCGACGCGTGATGGTCGGCATGGCGGCGGCGCTTGCGGTAACGGTCGCGACTCCATTGGTCTGGCGAATGGCCGGGCCGAGCGCGTCGCCCATCACGCACGTCTACGCCACGGCAACCGCCGAGCAGCGCGAGGTTGCGCTGCCCGATGGCTCGGACATGACGCTCGACGCGGCCTCCCGTATCGCCATCGCCTTTTCGGATAGTGCCCGCGACCTGACGCTGCAACAGGGCGCCGCCCGGTTCGAAGTGCGCCATGACGCCGCCCGCCCCTTCGCCGTCTCGACACCCGAGGGGCAGATGGTCGCGCTCGGCACCAATTTCAGCGTCGATCGGGGAGCAGGAACCAGTGAGTTGCGCGTCTATCGCGGCCGCGTGCGCCTGACCGTACCGGGCCAGCCGGCCATGGTCGTCACTGCCGGGCACTGGGCGGAAGCCGGCGCGGGGCGGATCACCCTCCACGACTTCGATGTCGAGCGCTATCAGGGGTGGCAGGAGCGCTGGCTCAGCGGCGATAGCATCCGTCTCGGCGATGCCATCACGCGGCTCAGGCGATACAGCACGCGGCCGATCGAGCTGCGGAACCCGGGCCTAGCCGACGAACGCTTCAACGGCCGTTTCCGCCTGGACCACCCGGCCGAGAGCCTGACGCTGATCGCAGCACTGTTCGATCAGCCGGTTTCCATCGACGGTCCCGTCATCGAATTCGGACGACCAAGCGCCTCATCCAATCGAACGCGATCCCGATCGCTAGAATAGTGCAGGCGACACGTATTTGAGGCGCTGGGGCATTAGCACGCTACGGTCGAGCCGCTTATGATCTGACATTATGAATCCCACCGAGAGCGCGGGCCATGGCCTCTGGAACGCTGTCGGGGGCATCCTCGACCTATGCTGACCAGCTGATCGGTGACCTGCACATTGCGGTGGAAGACCTTGCGGTAGGTGACCTGCTCCCCGGAAATCATGCCATTGGTAAGTTAGCTCGTCAGATGGAGACGAGCGATGCGGCGAGGCCGTTTTACCGAGGATCAGATCATAGGCGTGCTGCGTGAGCACGAGG